>NZ_JBNDHT010000009.1:0-82232 GCF_056755115.1 Rhizobium sp. SVR5-2C
CGAGCGGCTGGAGAAGCTGGTTTCCGCTTTGAAGCAGGCTGCCTTCGGCCGCAAATCCGAGAAGGCTGATCCAGAGCAGTTCGATCTTGCACTGGAGGACCTTGAGACGGCTATTGCCGCTGTCCATGCTGAGGACGAGGCCGATAGCCCTTCGGGTAAGCAGCACGCCAAGCTACGCGCAAGCAATCGCGGTTCTCTTCCAGCCCACCTCTTACGCATAGAAGAGATCATCGTGCCGGAAAGCCTGATCTGTGCTTGCGGCGGGTGCCTTCATTGCATCGGCGAGGACGTGTCCGAGAGGCTGGATATCATCCCGGCGCAGTTCCGTGTCATCGTCACCCGTCGTCCCAAATACGCCTGCCGTGACTGCACCGACGGCGTCGCTCAGGCTCTAGCACCCGCTCGGCTGATCCATGCAGGATTACCTACGGAGGCAACCATCGCGCATGTGCTGGTGTCCAAATATGCCGATCATTTGCCTCTTTACCGACAGGCTCAGATCATGAGCCGACAGGGCATCGACCTTGACCGTTCCACGCTTGCCGACTGGGTCGGTCGAGCAGCTTTCGAACTGCGTCCGGTATTCGACGCTTTAATTGCCGACCTGAAGCGCTCGACCAAGCTGTTCATGGACGAGACCCGTGCTCCGGTTCTTGATCCAGGCTCCCGCAAAACCAAGATCGGATACTTCTGGGCGCTGGCCCGCGATGACCGACCATGGGGCGGAGGTGCCCCGCCAGGTGTAGCCTTCACCTATGCTCCCGGTCGCGGCGGTCAACATGCCGAGCGGATATTGCAAGGATTCACGGGGGTCCTCCAAGTGGACGGTTACGCGGGATATAATCGCCTGATCTCGCCGGACCGCACCGGTCCCGGCATCCGGCTTGCCTATTGTTGGGCGCATGCCCGGCGTAAGCTGGTCGAGATCACCCGCACTGGTTCAACGCCGATTGCCGAAGAAGGCGTGAAGCGGATCGGCGAACTCTATCGCATCGAAGCTGAGTTGCGCGGTCTCTCACCCGAAGCCCGCCTTGCCGGAAGGCAAGAACGATCAGCACCGTTGATCAACGACATGCGGATTTGGCTCACACAGCATCGGGCTCGTGTTGCTGGCAAATCGCCGCTCGGCGAAGCACTCACCTACATCGCAAAATACTGGGATGGCCTTTGCAGCTTCCTGACCGACGGCCGCATCGAGATCGACAGCAATAGTGTCGAAAGAACCATACGGCCGATAGCTCTGAACAGGAAGAATGCGCTTTTTGCCGGGCATGACGCGGGAGCCGAGAATTGGGCAACCATCGCCTCGCTGATCGAGACGTGCAAGCTCAATGCCGTCGATCCATTCAGTTATTTGACCAGCACGCTCACCGCCATTGTTGGCGGCCATAAGCAAACCCAGATTGATGGTCTCCTGCCTTGGAACTACCAGGCAGGATAATGCTCTCTAAGAGCTCCTGTCGGCCTGAAGCGGTCGTCCCGCTACTGTTGGCTGGTTTCGTGGGCTGGTATGCAAAACTTCGCAAACCTTTGGCACGCAAGCGTTCAGAGGGCAGCTTGAGGGTTCTGTAACGAATCGCGCCTAGACTGGGAAAATGATGTTCCGTCCACTCATCGCCGCTATCACCAGCGTTCTGACCGCAGCGCCCGCCCTCGCTATCGACCGCGCTGACATCGAGCGCGTTCGTCAGACACCTCGTCATTTCATGTGCAAGCTGGATCAACGATTCCTGGGAAACGTGCACACACCCGGAGAGGGAAGCAGCACGACACGCGACATAATCCAGCAATCGAACGATAGGGGATCGCCAGTTCCGGCGGCCATCGAAATGAGGATTACCCCAGCCACCAAAAGCGGGAACGGGGTAGCCACCGGAGGACTCTGGCCGGAATTCGTTACGCCGGGCCGCAGACCTATTCCTTTTGACCTTCAGCAGGTCAGAATTTCGTTCTTCGATGAAAGGCAGACCATATCGTTCGTTTTGAAGAGCGAAACGATGATGTTCCCGCTCAGCCTTGTTGAGGCACCATCTCGTCAATGGTGGCTTTCGCTTTCCTCTGCTGTCTATCCGAACACCAGAACACACGACTATCTGTGTGAAGACCTTCCGAACTGATCAATATTGAACGGCAGCGGTGGAACCGACGGCGTGTTTGAGATAACAGCTATTGGCGCGAAGCGGCCGTCTCGTCATGGCGGCAATCCTCGAAACTACTTGAAGCATGTTGGTCAAGGTGCGACCGGGACACCGCTTACGACTTTTCCCGTTCATCAAGTACTTTACGATCCACGGCTCTGGGCGACTGAACAGCACCTTTGCTCCAGGCACGTCGACTGCTTCGAAACGCGTAAGGTTGCCTTTCACGGCTGCGGGATTTGCGAGAAACCCCGATAGCGGAAGCACGATCCGATGGACGTCGGGCGTTTGCACTTACGTCGAACTCGGCACGAATCTGGCTCGGTTCCATACGTTCCGCGGGAACGTCTATCGCTACAAATACACACAAAACAGCAACAATCAGTATGTGCTTGGCAGCGACGACGTTTCCGCTCCGGCCTATGCGATCCGCTACTACATCTTCGGCATCCCGGCTTAGCGCCGCTGCCTTAAGGAACTCCACAACATGGCTGATTACTACATCGCAGGGACGATCGCCCTGACGAACGGCAGTGCTGCGATCGTCGGCACTGGTACTGCGTGGCAGATCGCCAACGTCGCCGGCGGCACGATCTTCGTGCAGGGCGAGGGCAATCCTCTCCCGCTGGCCTCGATCGAGGACGACACGCATGCCACGGCGGCGCTCGAATGGACCGGCGCAACCGGCCCCTATTTGTATGCGTTGCTGCGCGCCACGGCGTTCAGCGAGCAGCTCGAGGCGAACAGCAACATCATGTCGCGGCTTCTGGTCGGGCTCGAAGCAGGGACGCTTTACCGCTATGATGCATCCGGCGACACGGCTGATCTCGCGACATATGACGATCGACCGAAGGGCTTCGCGTTCCTCGCGGTCGACGTTAACCCGGCTGATCTCTACATCAAGGCATCGGCAGCGTCCGCCGATTGGGCAGGGCCGTTCAGCTACGGAACTGGACCGCAGGGTCCGGCGCCTGCCGTGACGTTCGAGCCTGTTGTCACCGGCGCTCCTGGCACCAGCGCCAGCATGGCCGTGACGGGAAGCGGCGAAGCGGGCGACCCTTTCGATATCACCTTCACCATCCCGGCCGGCGATCTCGGCATCAATTGGCGCGGAGCCTATTCCGGCGCAACCGCTTATGCCGCGCGTGACGGCGTGCTGGACAACGGTTCGGCGTGGATCGCGCTGCAAGCGACAACAGGTCACGCGCCGCCTGTCTTGCCGACAACCGCGAATTCCTATTGGTCACTGGTTGCGGCAAAGGGAACGGACGGCACTGGTACAGGCGATGTTATCGGCTCGGGTGCGTCCGTGGCGGGCCGTATTCCGCGATATGTAGGCACAAGCGGCAAGACGATTGAGGATAGCGGCGTACTAGCCGCCGACGTCGTCACCGGTCCCGCATCGTCCGTTGACGGCGCTCTTGTTGCGTACAGCGGGACGACCGGGAAAGCAGTCAAGACACTGACGAACACGCAGGCTAAGGCGTGGCTCGCATCCACGGCCCCCGATGTGTCGTTCAGCAATGCTGTCGCCAATCTTCCGGGATCTCCAACGACGGTCCAGGCTGCGATTGAATCGGTTGCAGCAAATAGCGGCGGTAAGAACGACGCCTTGTTTGCGCTCGAAATCGCGGACCTGAAAGGCTCGCGCATGGGGATGAAAGGCGGGATTGCTGACGCGTTCGATGACGAAACGGGTGTCAATACGGGCGGATCCACCAATCAGGCATATGACGCGACGAATGACTGGTACGCACCGACTTCGACGGTTTCAAATGTAGCGTCATTGCCGGTCAATACTGATGCACCCCTTACCACACAAAGAAAGTATCGAACTCGCATTAGCGCCGCCGGCTTGGCGGCAAGCGGGACATTTATTCGCATTCAAGTTACCGGGCCATCTAGCGGCACACCGAAGCAAATCAACAATATCTTTGTCGGACAAGCCGCCGCAAGCGGTGACGCTTGGGACATGGCGGCGTCTGGACCGACCCCGGCCCGTATTACCTTCGGCGGCTCAAACAGCGTCACGCCGCCCGTTGGCGGGAGCGTCTGGAGCGATTGGGTTGCGTTCGTTCTCGACAATACGAAAGACCATGTCGTTGCCTTTGATACGGCGGCAGGATCGGCGTCTATTCGCTTTGGCTCTGCTGTAACGAATTTTGTTTCGTATTTTAAAGACGGTGCAACTGACGAGGCCGGAACGCCAGACGTATCGGGGTACTCTTCGACCGCGAACGTCTTCATTATGTCGGCGATCGAAACGAAATCCACTGCCGCCAGCTTCAACAACATGACATTGGTTTCTGCCGCTTACACGGCAGCTAGCGCACCGTCCACGGCACGCCTAGCCGTTCAGCTTGTGGAAGTCGATGCAATCACGATCAACACCGACGTCACGGCCGAAGTCTCGCGTGACGGCGGCACGACCTGGTCGGCGGTCACGCTGGCGCTTTCCACGAACCTGAATGGCGTCAAGGTCTATGAAGGAACCGCGTCGATTAGTGGGCAACCTTCCGGCGCGTCGATGCGCTGGCGAGTGAAGACGCTGAACAACAAGAACGTGGATGTTTCAGGAGTGGTGCTGCAATGGTCGTAAAAACATTCGGAAGTGTCATCGTTCCCGGCGAAGCGCCGACGCTCGACCATTACAAGGTGGCGTTCGATGCGCACCTCGATTCCGTCGCGCAAGAGCGGCAATACGACAGCCGTCTAACGATCTTCACATGGCTGAACAGTGCCAACCTACAATATGCTGCGGAAGCGCAAGCCTACAAGGAATGGCAGGACACCGTCTTCGACGAGATGGCCACCATGCAGTCGGCGGTTGCGGCCGGAACGATGCAGCCGCCGTCGATCTCGGAGTTCATTGCTGCGCTGACGCCGATCAGTTGGCCCTAAAGTATTCGGTTCAGGTATCTAGCGCGGTCCTGCCGAACCTTGTCGCCGTTATAGACGCCTTGCAGTTCAGCCCACCGGTATGCGGCAACCGCGCCCCGCACAATAAACGCCAAAAGCAGAAATGGTGCCACGGCGGCGGCCATGGCGCCTGTGCCGATAATCAGAACGGTCTTTGCGATCAGGCGCATAATTTCCCCCTGAACAAGAGTCGGGGAGTTGGAAACTCTCAGAGGAGAGCGCCCGCGCCTTTAGGGTTGCCCCCTGAACATACGCGCGGGCCTCCCCGACCGTTTGTTCGGAGAGTGCAAGTCACGGCTGCACAAAGCCGCCTCTGAGGGGTTTCCACGCCCCACTGCCCAATGTGTGGGCAGCGCGCAAACATAGTGAGAAATCAGACCGTCAGTCAATTGGGAGCTTTTACATCCGCTCAAACTTCTACGCGGCACTTCGCGGCGAGAGCGGAGACCCGGCATAGGGCTGGGGCCTTACCGGGTCTCCATGCCGCGCCGGGTCAGCCACCGGCGCAGCACATTCAATGCTGCGTCGGACGTCGATACACACTTCTTTAGGAAAAGGCGAGAACTGGTGCAGCGACAATGACCAAGGCCACGATCGAGAGCAAGTGCCGAATTGATTCTGCCGACGCGCCGGCTATGTGCACCGTCGTCTTTCCCGTCGCGCTCGGGAAGTTGGCCGAGATAAGCTTCGGTTTGCAGAAGAGACTCGGGGAACAATGAGGCCGCCGGAAGGTTCCGGCCACCCGCATCCGCGCTTCAGCCATTAATCGAGGTAAAAGGTCCGGATAATCGGGCAACCTCGCTTGTTATAAAACTCCGCACGCATGGGACCTCTGCGCGTCATTCCGTCAACTGCGACAGAGTTTGACGAGTAGTTTACAATGCGCCCGCGGCGGATACCCCGATCACGCGCCTTGTCCATCGCAAGGTCGGGATCACAACGGCGGCTAGCGCGGCGATCATAACGGTAGCGGTAATCGTCGTCGTAGTCATAGCGCGGCGCGTCATAGTACCCGCGGGGTGAATCGTAATATCGGGGGCTGCCGGGCCCGATATAAATTTCCTGAGAAAGTGCGATGGACGGGGCGATCACGGCGGCTGCGGCCGCTATCAGCATAACAAGTGCGCGCATTTAGAGTCCTCCTGGTCCTCCTTAAGAGTTGCTTTGGCAATTCTACAGCGCCGATCATGAATGGCGGCAGAACAGACGTTCCGCGCGCCACAAACTAAGCGGTCGGCTCTACGCGCCGGCGGCTTGCCGGAACCTTCCGAAGTATATGGAGCATCCCATGGATCGTGCGAAGTTCTTCGCGACGGTGCGGAGACCCGGCAGAAATTCTGGGGTGCCACCGGGTCTCCTTTTGCCGCAGGGAGGAATGTGCGGCGCGACAATTTAGATGGGGCGCACCTCGATTCGTGCCATCGAAATGAACCGGTAAGGATAACGGCCGGTTAACATCCAATGGACGTGTTCCTGTCCGAGGCGTTTATCGGAGTGTGAAGCGGGGCCAGTTCGATAGCCGCGCCTTGGCAAGCACAGTCTGAGCTTCTCGGCCGACAAGAAGCGCAATGAAGATCAAAGTGATTGTGGAAAAATCCCAGAACATTCGCGCACCTCGAAAAAGTGAGAAAGAGCGGGCCGCAGCTTAACCACTCACCCCCTGCGGCCGCTCTAGCGTCCGTGAGGTGCTCAAGACCTACTATCCATATCAGGCGGCAATGCGTCTGGTTATCGCAAGATATCAGGATGAGCAGGCATCCTTCGCGACCGTCTTCTGCCTAACCCTACAAAATCGGAGCATCCCTATGCAGGTCCTTGACCCCGCAAACGAATTCGCACGTTCTCTCGCCAAGGTGCTTATCATCGAAGGCGGCTATTCCAACAATCCGAAGGATCCCGGCGGCGCAACGATGAAGGGCGTCACGCAACGCGTCTATGACGAGTATCGCCGCTCGCATGGTCTGCCCCTCATGCCGGTAAGAAACATCAGCAACTCCGAGCTGGAGGCCATCTACCGCCAGAAATACTGGGACGAAATCAAGGGCGACAAGCTGGCGCCTGGCGTCTCCTGTGTCGTCTTTGACGGTTCGGTGCATTCCGGCGTTGCGCAGTCGGTCAAATGGCTGCAGCGCGCGCTTCAGGCGATGGGTCTCTATCAAGGGCTCATTGACGGCATTCTCGGGCAGGGGACGCTTCTCGCTCTCGGGGGCGTCAACGACAACGACAGCCTGATTGCGCGCATCCTCGACCGGCGTCTTGCCTTCCTCAAGGCGCTGAAGACATGGAAGACGTTCGGCAAAGGCTGGACAGCCCGCGTCAACGGCGTGCGCGCGGTCGGTCAAGCCTGGGCAACCGGCTCGGTTGGCCCCGAGATCGAGTATGTCGCCGGCGGCGAAGCCAAGGCGCTGATCTCCGACGCGAAGCCCGCTCCGGTGCTGGCAGTTGCGGACGCGACGACCGGGGGCGGCATTGGCTCCGGCACTCTCGCCGGCACACTGCAGCAGGCTCAGGACCAGTTGACGCCGCTCAGCACGAGCAGCGAATTCATCGGCAAGCTTGTCGCGGGGCTGATCATCGCCAGCGCCGTGTTGACGATCGGCGGCCTTGCCTATCGCTGGTACGCTAAGCGCAAGAGGGACGAGCTGCAGGATGCCCTCGATCTGAAGGTGGCGGTCAATGCTCAAGCTGCTGCCTGAATGGCTCAAGATTGGAGCGGGAGCGGCGTTGGGCGCTCTCGTTGCCATCTACCCTGCAATCCTCGTCGGACGCTCTGAGGGGCGCCAGCAAGCCGCAACCGCGGCGCTAGAAACTGCGGTGAAGCGCTTCGCCGAAAAAGGAAAAATTAATGGTCAAGTCTCTTCGCTTGATGCTGCCGCTCTGTGCAATGATTTCGGGCTGCCAGACAGCGACAAAGCCGACTGCATGCGCCGGGTTCGAGAAGCTTCAGCCAAGCCTTGAGACGTCGGTGCTCATCCTCCGAAACGACCGGCCATTTGCCAACCAGGTGGCATCACATAATCGCTTCGGCGCCTCTCAGGGCTGCTGGTAGCGAGGGCCCGGCCTCCTCGTAAGGCCGAGCCCTCCTGTTGCCGCCTCGAAGCTTAGCGAGCACGGCGGCGGCGAAATAGTCGATCGGCTTTCGTCGGTCAAGCATCGCATAGAGCATTTGAAGGGCAGGGCGCGCAGGAATGAACGGAGACACCATGCACATCGAAGTTGAGAAGCCGACCGGTTCATTTCATCGCCATCATCGGCGCTGGATTGGCCAATGCCTTTGCCGTCGGCGGGGTATGGGTCAGTCTTAACCGCGACATCGCCGATATTCGAAGTGCTCAAGAGCGGACACAGAAGGTTCTCGACGACACCCAGCAGCAGGTGTCGCAAATTCCACCGCTTTCATTCCAGGTGACGAGAGCTCTTGAGGCGACGGCGGAAAATAAGAAGGGGATCGAGGCGGCAAACGCGCGCGTTGATCGCGTCGTGGAATCGCTCGGGGGGAAACTCGACACCGCGATTGAGAGCATTAACAAGGTCGCGACCCGCGTCGAGGTGTTGAGCAGTAAGCTCGATGATGCTCAGGAGCGAGCGAACAAGACCATGTTCAGGACGCCGATCGTCCGGCCTTAATACGACCAGGGCTCGTCCAAACGTGTCAGAAATGGCGAGCCCTGTCGCATACCACGGCGTTGGTTGGAGAGCGGCTGCCGCGGCTAGGTGCTGTGCTTGGCGGCTACAGCATCTAAAACTAAAGCTCCGCCAGCGCCTGCGCGTCAATAATCAATTAGGATTACGCTGACACGTCATCAGCTTGGACGGCATTGCGGCTTTGCGTAAAGCGCGCATCGAGGCTTGCAGCGATCTCCTCTGGTGCCTTGACGCCCGCATTAACGAGCGAGATGGCGGCCGTGAGCGCTTGTTGGCCACCTTCGCTTTGGAGATTGACTTGGTTGCTCTGCGACCGGCAACTCAATGCCGAGCTGATAAGTTCAATCTCATCGTCTGTGCAAGAAAGTAGCTCGAAAACAGATGACATGATCGCTCTCCATTGGGGCAAGAGCAGATTGTCTCTCAAGCGGTCGACACCCGGTTGCATACGTGGACCGATGACAAAATGTACGCCTCGACGGCGCCCATAGCAATTAGGTGTCCGCTAACGTACGGAGGCCCGTCTGAGCGGGGCAGTCTGATCCAGAGGATCGCGCGGCCCTCCAAGGGCAAGGAAGGAGCAAAACAATCAGCCTGCCACACGATCCCAGATAGTAGACGCCCGAGCTCTATCGAATGTTCCGGCGCCTGACCGCCATTTCCCGGCGCGGTTCATCTGCTGGGGTCAATCCAGGACCATGAAGCCGAACGGCAGAACCGCGACGATATCGCCGCTTTCATCCACGATTTCGAAGCGCTGTGCCGCGATCTGCTCGCCGCCCATGACTAATTCCGCAATCATCTCGCGAGCAGCGTTGCGGGCCTCTTGCTGAACGGCCGCGACGTTCGGCAACTCGACACCTTCGTCGTCTTCGACCAATTGATCGCCAGTACGGATGTGAAAATAATACCTCGCCATCGACGGACAGTCTCCTGTTACGCGATCGGAGAACAATCAAGGCTGCCCATTGTTCCCGTCTGTGGCGTGCGCTTAGCCATCAGCTGAGAGCCTCCAAGACCGCCGCCAACCTACCGAGTGTGTCCGGAGCGCATCGATCACATCGGCCGTCAGCACCTCGCTCTGCGGGGCAGGGCCGTCGCACTAGACATGGAAATACGACCAAGGGCCCGTCCAAAAGGGTCGGAGAATGGCGAGCCCTTGGTCTTATGGCGGCCTCGGGATAGTGGGGAACACCGTTGCCGTCATGCGCTGCACTTTGGGGGGCTCCAGCGCCGAAAACTAAAGCTCCGGGGAGCCTGCGCGTCAATAATTAATTTGGATTAAGATCGAAGGGCCCGCTCCTACGGAAAAGCGAGCCCTTGCCGCGCCTCTTGTGTCCCCTAGCCATTCAGCGCGGGATTGACCACGCGGCACCCGGAGATGGGTGTCATCCGGGCTGAACAGAAGAACTGCCGCGCACCCCCAAGCGCGCCAAACAAAGCTGGTTCCGTAATGTTCCAAAAAAACCCCTAAGCGGGGCAGGTTACGGGGAAAGGTGACCGCGCGGCACCAGGATGAAAGCTGCAATCTAACACCACTGGCGGCTGAGGTAAGGAAGTCTAACCGCGCGGCCGTCACCCAAACGCTCGGGATCGGGGCCTGTTCCCGTTCGGAACCGTACGGTCAAAAAGAGGCCCCGCCGAAGCGGGGCAGTTTGACGAAGAAAGGATCGCGCGGCTTTCCAGTAAGGCAAAGGAAGGGTCTATCAGCGAACCATGCCACGCGATCCCAAACAATCAACAATTAGACGCCCCTAATGTTCCGAACTGGGCGCATTAAAAAGAGGCGTTGACCCGTTGCGGGATTTCACCTTGTGGAAGCTGCTGTTCGATGAGGTTTTGCGCAAGTGCCGTGATGCCACCATCGTCAGCTGGATCGGTCTCCAGCAACTCCAGTGCGCGCTCAAAGATTGCTTTTTGCTCCTCTGCGGAAATGATCCCCTTCCGCTCAAGATGTTCCATCAGTGCCGCATGAAGTGCTGATGTGGAAAGGGAAACGGCGGAGGAGGAGATAAGGGCGGGATCGGCCACGACCGTAACATCGATCCTTCGCGATGAGAGGCGGCTTTTAGCCGCTCGCCAGAACCGGCTGCATGATTCAATCATTGGCATGTTCCTCCCAGCCCGCCAACTCTTGGTAGCGTACCGCAAGCCTAGAAGCTCTGGAAGACGGCCTTAGGTCCCACAGATCATTGGAATAGCTGCCAGATAGCCAACAGCCCCTACCAGCGCGGCGGTCGCGAGCGTCTGGCATTCCTGGTGGCACACCACCCCTCCAAAAGACTGAGAGGCCCCCTCCTTTGCCTGAACCATTGTCGTTATGGCTGCGGCGGGCAGCCAATGGGACAGCTTTCCCACATAGACATTTCGCTAGAAAATAGGGGCCAAATATCTCCGAAATGTAAGTCAAAGGAGAGAGCTATGTCGGCAAAAGAACGACCATCACAGCTCAATCAAGCACGGCGTCATTTTCTCGGTCTCGCTGCTGCAACAGGTGCCAGGGTAACGGCGATGGCAATCGCCGGCTCAACTATGCTTTCTGGGTTCAGCGCCCAAGCACAGAGCCGTGGCAACGGCAACGGGAACAACGGGAATGGCAATGGTAACGGCGGTGGGAATGGCAACGGCAACAACGGCAACGGCAATGGTGGCCCGTGCTTTCTCCGCGGCACTTCTATCCTAACCTGGGCAGGCGAGAGATGCGTGGAGGATCTTCAGGTCGGGGACCTTGTCTTGTCCCTACCCGGTCCGGTCAAGCCGGTCAAATGGATCGGTCGTAGCCTCTACAAGCGAAGCGGTTCTTCCTGGAATGCCGACGTCGTGCCGATCCGCATTTCACGGAATGCACTGGACGAGGGGACACCTTATAGGGACCTCTATCTCTCCCCTGGCCACGCTCTGTTCGTTGATGGCAGCCTTATCCTGGTGAAGGACCTCGTCAATGGGATGTCTATTGTGCCGGTGCCTCCTGCCGACGGCGAGGTGATCGAATATTTCCACGTGGTGCTCGAAACCCATGAGGTGATCTTCGCCGAAGGAGCGCCTGCCGAGAGCTTCCTCCTCTGGGCCGACAATTACGAGGGCTTCACGAACTTCGCTGAGTTCGCCCGCCTCTATCCTGGCGGCTTTAGGATGAAGCCATTTGCGCGAGTCGCCGGCTTCGAATCCGGACGGGATCACCTGAAGGCTCTGCTGCGTCTGGGGATGCATCCTTTTCTCCCAATCCCTGACGCGCGCGACCCAATCGATCGCGCCTATGAAAGAATTGCGGCGCGCGCCGAGCTGCTTGTAGGTGAGATCTGATCGCCTGAGAGGGAAGGGCTTCTCGCTGAACATATGTAGGTCTTGCTCGGCTCGCGAGCGACACTGGGCTTCGCGCGGCGGTACGCGGCTAAACTTTCACATTTGGAGGACTCTTCCGATTGCGTAGGTTTCCGCGCCTTCTGGTCGGCCCGCGAGCCACCAAAGGGCTGCCGCCAGCCCGCCGTAACACGCTATCATCAAGGCGCATGCGGCGGAGGCTCGCCATAGGTGGGCGAGAATATCCTGTCCCTCGAACTGAAATGGCGAGGCATATCTGAAAAGCGCAAAGGTTAACGCGAGGCTGGTTAGCGGCCGTATGAACGCGGCTACCTGAGCGATCACGCTTGCGCCCGTCATCTCGCGAACGCTCCAAAGCACGATCGCCAGAACGGCAACAGCCGCGGCCGTCTGAGCTGCGAGAGCTCCGTTCACGCCATAAAGGGCGATGCAGACGAGTGTCAGCGGGATCCTGACCGCCATCTCTGCCGCCATCCGGATTGTGAGAAAATGCATCTGGTTAAGCCTGAGCGCGAGCGGCACGAGGGGCAGAAGCGGTATGGCGATGATGTTGATGATCGCCAGCCAGGCCAGGATCGGCGCCGCGGACAGCCATTGAGGACCGAAGACGATAGCGATCAACGGCTCCGCAAGAGCACCCATGATCATGTAGAGCAAGCCCAGAAATAGCATGTAGCCTCCGACCACCTGGCAGTAGATGCTGCCAAGCTCCTTCGTATCCTCAAAGCGTGCAAAGGTCGCGACCAGCGGCTTCACCAACGGCTGGACGACTGCCTGATGGGGAATGAAGCTGATGTCCGTCGCGACCGTGAACTTGCCGAAGGGAGCGGCAGGGATGAAGCGGGGGAGCATAAGGCGCTCGAGCTGCCAGTTCAGCGCCGAGATGAACTGCGTGAGCGTATTCCATCCGAAGATGCCCGAGAAGAAACGCCACTCAACAAGGGTAAGCCTTGGCGCAACGGGGACGAAGGCGAACGACAGGATAAGAGCGGCAAGCGGCGTCGCGATGATCGCCGCAACGATGGCCCAATGGCTGTGAAAGACGATGGCGACTGTGACCGCGGCGAGAAAGGCGCAACTCTTCGATGCGACGTCGATGGCGCAATCGCGTCTTAAATCGAAATGCTGGGCGAAGATGATCATCCTTGGGTTCGCCATCCCCCGCATTGCGGGGGCTAAGCTGAGGATTCCGATGACGGCGGCGAGCTCGGGATACCCGTAGAACTGCGACAAGGGCCAGGCCAGGATTCCAAGTATCAGGCCGATGACGAGACCACGGATCACGCCAAGCGTAAACGCCGTATCGAACATATCGTCGGTGGGGTTCTGGGTCCGCAGGAGTGCTGCGGCGATTGGAAGGTCGAGAATGGCCTCGACGATGAGGACGGCCGTCATGGCCATCGCGATCAGCCCCATGTCCGCGGGCGTCAGGTAGCGGGCCAGAATGACCAGGGTTCCGAGATCGATTAGCTTCGCGCCGAGCCTGCCGGCGATGGCCCATGCCCCCGCAGACGTTGCATGCGTCGACAGCGGCTTCCCGGACACGCCGGCTGGTTGGTCTATCTCAGAACGATCCGTGATCGTCTCCAGTCCAG
Source organism: Rhizobium sp. SVR5-2C (assembly GCF_056755115.1). Classification (NCBI taxonomy): domain Bacteria; kingdom Pseudomonadati; phylum Pseudomonadota; class Alphaproteobacteria; order Hyphomicrobiales; family Rhizobiaceae; genus Rhizobium; species Rhizobium sp. SVR5-2C. Next base: position 13,619 of record NZ_JBNDHT010000009.1, read on the forward strand.
TCACACGCGCCAAGAGCCTGAGAGTTAAAGGAGGCCACAAGCTGGGACCGTGAACAAAGCTGTGACCTCCTTTTCCCTTGGAGGAGGGATACGAGGAACGTCACCCCAGCAACCAACGCTTCCTAGTCATTCAGCAGTTAGGCTTTTCGCCGCAGTCGACTAGTTGGACAAAGGTCCTAGGACAGGTCTACGGAATGGCTCGCGCGGCTCGCCCTGATCTTCAGTGCCAACTGCCGATTTCCCCTCCAGTACGGGTGTTTTTGACTTCCCAAGCTTTGGAGCCAAATGCGGAACATTACGGGAGCAGGCTAGTTTAGATAATTCCCATCCGCCAACTCGGTGACGACGTTCATCCTTTCCCCACAGTCAGGACGATGAGCGAGTCAATGATCGGTGATAGCATGGACACGCAGGCCAAAATCAGCAAAGAGGCGCTTCAGGCATCCATCGACCGCCTTGCACCATTCCACCATGCCATTGATCTGCCCTACGGACTGAGCACTTTTGTGGCGGCCGCTTCTCGTCAAGATAGGGAACGGACGCGAATGCAAACACTCCTTGATCATGCATGGGCAAGCACGATGTCGGCCTGCGGGGGGAGTTTGGAGGGCAAACGAGTCCTCGACATAGCCTGCAACTGCGGCGGATTTGCTGTCCACGCCGCTAAAGCAGGAGCGAAACACGTCCTCGGGATTGACACTGAACCTCACTACATCGAACAGGCGAATTTCGTTAAAGAGGCCCTATCTCTTAATAATCTGAGGTTTGAGCGACTCGATCTGATGGAACTCGACCCGGCCAAACACGGGACGTTTGATCTCGTCTTATTTTTCGGCATTCTCTACCACCTGGAAAATCCGATTATGGCCGTAAAGCGCATTTCGGCCGTCACCAAAAAGGTTATTGTGGTTGACACTTCCCTCATGAAGGTGCCGATTATAAATCGAGTTCTGGATCGCTGGCCGATGTGGCATATGCGTAGGGTGGCAAGCGTTGGTCCTGATGCGAAAAACATCACGACCGCACGCTGGCGCCGAGCGGACTTCTGTCAGTTTTCCCCTAATGCCGCCGCCGTCACAAGCCTGCTGGAATATACTGGATTTACCGATATCGTTCGCCTCAAACCAACGGCAAGCGGGCTTGAGAGGCGCTACTACGATGGCCGGCGTGCAACCTTCATTGGCATTAAAACTCGCCCCGACTTGGCTCCGGCGTGATCAAGCGCACCAGTCATTTCTATGCCGCGACCGCCATTCCCTCGCAAAGCCTTCACGCAACAGAATCTGGCCGATCTCCTGCCCATTCGCCCGATAGATGTTCACCAGCGGCCGATGTGACGGCGTGTTGTCGATCGCGCCGCTCCATTCGATCCGCTCCGCTTTGTAACCTAGCGCATCCCACGCCAAACAAACTTTAGCGCTTTAAAAGCAAATACGAATCTGAGCTGAGATGGACTGTCATATCCTTCTTTCTTTTCGTGGAAGAATATGTACTTTGCGATCACGCCGGGTACAGACAAAATCAGCCATCCGCCAGCGATCAGCCTAAATACTTCAGAAAAATATGATCCTATTGAAAGGATTAGGATAATAGCAATCCGGTATACGATAATATGCTGGGAAATGAGTGTTGTTACTTTATCCATTCTAGTTCCCCGCAGTGAAGTATGGAGACACCATGCGAGATTTTATTGCTGACTTCCCTTGGCGATTAACGCCAGCTTCCGTTCCCTGATGCACTTCGCGTGCGATCCGATTTCCGGCGTATCGATGCCCGAGACGAACGGAACACCTTCTCCCAGCAATCGAATGTTCTGACCGCTCGGCAGGCACTTGACCGTGTCGCCGTCGATGGCCGCCATTGAGGCGCACATAAGCAGTTCGGTGATCAATTCTGTCCTCCATGCCTCGGCAGGCCTTTGTAATTCAACGGCTGATGTTTACGGCAATACCAGAGCGTGATTGCCTTGATCTCCTCAAAGCCGTAGCAGCCCCACTCTGTGCACCGGATGCCGGTGGCGTCCTCATGGTCGCATAGGTGATTCTCGTGAATGTTGGCGCCGGGCGCCGATGTATGAGCATCGCTGAGCATTTCCTTACCTCGGCATCTTCATCACGAAAAATCCAGACTTACCCGTCTCGCCACACTTCTTGCATCGCAGCTTGGGTTCAAGCTTGCGCAGGACGGCATCGCCTCCACACTTCAGTCTCAGCGCCCGGATATTGACTTCGGCATAGTGCTCACACTTGCAGATAGCGAATAAAATCTCCCAGCTCATGATATCGCCGAGCTTCTCCTCAGGCCCAACCCGTTCTGGCTTCCGTTCCCTTGCCATAGCTACCACCGGTTTTCCCGCTTCATCGTCATGGCTCGGGGTGGCTTGGCGGCAGGCATGAACATCACCGCCACTTTCCGGCTGCCACACACCGGGCAGCGCAGCCGCTCCGACAGCATCGACAGCGGAAAATCGCGGCCTCGCGTAGCAACCAGGGTGACGATATCCAGATCGTGCTTCCAACTGCAGGCTCGAACGGTCTTTAGACCCTCATGCTTACCCCATGCGCATCGGGCCTTAAGGTCCCAACCGGCATCCATTGCTTCGCCGATCGTTTCGGCCATGCGTCATCGTCTCCTCGTCACAGGTTTCCAGTGCCCTGATTTTCAGAAAGACGGCCGCTCGTCTGTTCCTTAATTGTTCTCATCTGCGAGGCGAGTCAAGCGGGTGATTGCTTTTTAAGCTAAGTCTGATGTGATGGGGGATGACCAAGCCGCCAAAGTCCAAGCCTCTCCTCAGCGATGCCGACTCGCCGGTTCGATCCCGGCCGCGCAAGCGGCGAGATCCCGCACAGCCGAACCTTCAACTTGATCCGATGCCCGACCGCATCGAGCCATGCCTTGCGCTGCTCAAGCCGAAGGTGCCGAAAGGTCAGGACTGGGTCTACGAGATCAAATGGGACGGCTACCGCCTGGCCGTGCACATCGAGCCGAAAGGCGTGCGGATCCTGACGCGCGGCGGCCATGACTGGACGCATCGATTTCCCACAATCGAGCAGGCGGCAAAGCAGCTCGGCGTGAATACCGCAATCCTCGACGGGGAGGCGGTGGTGTTCGACGAGCAGGGACGGTCCGATTTCGGACGGCTGCAGCAATCGCTCGGCGGCCGAGGTGGAAAGCAGAATTCCTTCGAAGCGATGTTTGTGGCCTTCGACATCCTCTATTTCGACGGTCACGATCTCACCGGCATGGACCTGATGGCGCGGCGGCATCTGCTGGAGGGTTTGGTCCCCGCCGGCGGCGAGGACACCATCCGACTGTCTGAGGAGATCAACGCCGACGGCGACAAGCTCCTTGCCGCCGCATGTGAGCATGGACTGGAGGGCGTTATCGCCAAGAACCGGCATAGCACTTACCGTTCCGGCCGCCTGGGTGATTGGGTCAAGGTCAAGTGCCTCCAGAGCGACAGCTTCATGATTGTTGGCTACGAGCGATCCGCTTCGGCGAGCCGTGGAATTGCGAGCCTGCTACTCGCAGGGCGCAAGGGCAATAGTCTCGTCTACGTTGGCGATGTCGGGACCGGATTCAAAGAGCGCGATCTGATCTATCTGTCGGAGACGCTTGACACCCTGAAGACCAGCAAGCCGGCCGTTCAGGTCAAGCGAAAGAACATCGTGTGGGTACAGCCGACGCTGATAGCCGAGATCGAATACCGCGCCTGGACGCATGACGGAAAGCTCCGGCACGCGTCCTACAAAGGCCTACGTGATAAACAGGACAACGCGGCAATTTATGAGCTGAGCGACATTCTTTAGTTACAGAAGTTGATGCCGTCTTTAACGATGACCGCCCACTTAGGGCCCAGGGTCTCGCGCGCGGAAAGCGCTTGTGCACTGCCTGGTTCGCCCTCTTTGAACATGTGCACTCCAATCGCTTGGTCGTGCGATCCGCTATAGACGACCGGGCCTGGCGTGTATGTTGTTGTTGTGTTGACCGTGCCAAAGTTTCCGAAAGAATTCACGGTTCCATACGTCCGATAGGAACCTGGCATCTGGGTCGCCTGCACATTGTTCGAGGCGGCCGCTGAGACAATGATATACCTGTCGTAACCGGCTTTGATTGTCTCGATCGCCGCTTGTTTCTGAGCGGCGCGGGCTGCACCAATGCTGCCGCACATTGGCTCGGCGCTTGTTTGAATGATTGCTTGGTTTTGCGCGACGCGCATCGTGCTCGACTGCACACAAGAGGACAGCAGCAGGCACGCTACTGCGACAGCAATAGTAACTTTCAGCATTTCTAGAATTCCCCAACCCTGAGGCGAGGAGATGACAGGACACTAACCCGAGAGTCAATCCTTAGGGCTCTGTCCTCATCTAGGACTGCAAGGCCACAGTCATCTGATCTGTGGAAACTTTGACCGTTCGACAATCGTGATTCGCGACTCAGCACGGAACTGAATGAGATAGGCTCAGGAGGTGCGGGATGTCGCTAGCCTATTACGCCCGGAACGTCGCGAGCGGTGAACGTGCCAGACGCAGGATGATGCGCGAGGGGGTCACGATGTCGGGCGCAAGACTATGGACTGAAGCGGAGTGGGAAACCGTCAGGAAGCTGGCGCCAGACTACGACGCCATAGTGAAGCAGCTTCCGCATCGGACCCGTATAGCCGTAGCCAGCCAAGCCAGGAAAATGGGCCTTCAGCGAGAAATCCATATCTGGAGCGCCGCAGATATCTTCAAGCTTCGCCGGATGTACCGGAGCGCGTCGGCCGACGAGATTTGCGCAGCATTTCCTCACTCGACCTGGGTCAATATCCGACAGGTCGCAAGATATCACGGATGCCGCCGAGATCGACGAATCGGATACAAGCTGACCGGGATACCAGCCCTCGATGAGGTCCGCCGGCGCTGCTTTGATATCCGTTGGTCAATGGTTGATCTGGACAAGGCGGCTAGAACGGGCACCTATTTCTATCGGGCGGGATGGATCGGGAAAAAGATCAATCACCGAGCGTTAGGCCGAGCCATTGAGGCACTCGATGGTGTCGTTCAGGCGCAATGGAACGACTAGACGCAATTGGCTCGGGCGAGCTTCCACACGTAATCTGCCCAAGCAGTGAGCGCCGCGCGTTTTTCTTCCGCATAATCATAGCGATTGTAGACCGCCGCAACCCCCTTGATCGAGCCGGAGCGATGGTTCAGCACGGCCTCCAAGACATGGATCGCCACACCTAGTCGCGCCATTCCGCTCGCAGCGGTTCGTCGTAGGTCGTGGAAAGTCCAAGGCTCCCACGCCGGTAGTCTTTCAGGGTCGTCTCCCCGCTTCACAGCTTCTTCCTTCGCTAACGTCAGGATTTCCTCGTCTAGCGCCTTCTTGGCTTTAGAGTAGCCCGAAATCGGCGTCGTGCCTGTGGTCGTCAGCAGGAAGATTGCTGCCGTCTTTTCATCGGGTTTGATTTTTGGAAGGGCTTCAATCTCTGTCAGCGCTGCCGATGTGAGCGGAACGTAATGCTCTTGCTGATTCTTCGCGCGCTCCGGAGGAATCACCCAGAGCTGATTATTGCCGCCTATCTCTAGTTCATCCCAGCAGAAGCCACTTACCTCGCTACGTCGTTGGGCGGTCAGCAGTAGCAGGCGCACAAACGGGCCGAAGGGGTAGCCGAGCTTCCCCGACGCCAACCACACAAGCCGGATCTCTTCATCACTTAGTACGCGGTCGCGCGTCGTCTCGGCACCTGGCGCCGCCACGCGCCGTTCCATAGGCGACGTATCGATGATGTCTCGATCGACCGCCCATGAGAAGAACTTCCGAAGTAGGCTCAAAAGCCGATTCGCCAGTACCGGCGCGCGCTCCGCCACCTCGTCGAGCAGCTTGATCACGTCCAGCCGCGTTATGCTGCGCATTGAGCGCTTGCCCCACTTCGGCTTCACTTCTTTCTCGAAAAGCCGGGTACGCTCCTTGAGAACCGAAGGGCGGTTCTTCACCGCGACATAGCGTTTCAGGAAGTCGTCTATCGCATCGCTGACCAAATCAACCTTGCGGTCTTTGCGTGCCGCTTTCTCGGCCGCTGGGTCTTTCCCTTCGGAGATGGCGCGCAACTGCTTGCTGGCCTCCTGACGGGCATCGGCAAGGGAGAAAGCGGGGTAGGGACCAACCGTGTGTTTCTTCGGCTTGCCATCGAACCGATAGCGGATCGCCCAGCTCATGGAAGCCGGCAGCTCTTTGCCGTCTCGTTCTCGCTTTGGCTGAACGATCAAATAAAGGCCCGGCAAGCCGCCGTCCGGTATTTCGCGCCTCAACGCCTCAGGTTTGATTGCCACGATCGCTTTGACGGTCAGTGCTTTTGCCATTCTCGCCCTTGGGGTAACGCTGGGGTAACAGATTTGTGCGACAGGTGGTGAAATGTCACGGTATCTTATGGCGGCATGATTTGCCAAGAACCCCTTGTTTTTCAGGCCATTCAATGTTGTGGATGAATCGTTGTGAACGACGATGAACTGATCAAGCACCTGCCTTCTAAGCAGGTGGTCGCAGGTTCGAATCCTGCAGGGGTCGCCAAAAATTTAACAGCTTAAGTGAAATGATTTTCTCGGCTCAACTTTCGGCGTGCGCTCGCGTAACACGTGCCGATTTTGTGGCTGGAACAGCCGTAGCGAGCCGATGATGCATCTCGTTTCGACGCTATGGATTTCACCCGAACAGATCGACACCTTCGATCTGGCTGCCCCGAAACTGTAGCGTGCCGTTGTCATCGGGACGGCTGAAACGTGAGGCCGTTGGATCGGAATATCCGAAAAATGTCCTTCGACCCGCTGGGTGTAAGGTGGCCATAATCGGAGGCCATTGGTGCCCCGTCAGATGCAATCATCTTGCAGGTGCCTGACGACGAGCAAACCGCTTCAAGCGGCGAGTAGTATTCTGCCCCGGTGTCGGCGAGAAGTCCCCTGAGATCGACATCGACGCGCTTGATCTCATCCAGTTCCGCCATTGCTTGACGATCGTCCGAGTATAGGCGAGGCAAAAATTCCGCTGAGAGAATGTTTGGCAGTGCGTCTCGATATTCGACTACAGGACCAACGACAACAACCTTAGGCGAAGACCGTTTCAGGAATTCCACCGTTGACTTCAGATCACGGTAAGAACCGGTGCGCCATCGTGCGCCGATGACAATGGCATCGAAGAGCTTCTCTGGGGCATACTTTTCGATTGTCCGTTGGAACGCCCTTGTGCAGTCGGATGGATTGCGTTTTCGAAGACCCGCGATCATTGGCTTGCAGCCGCTGGTGGAGACGGCAACGAAATGAACATCCGGAAATACGGCATCAAGCCCCGCGCCCAAATGGGCGGCATGGCTATCGCCAATCAAAAGGACATTCGGTCGCCCATCAACTCGCGACAGGCACTTGCGAACTTCGCTGTCGGTTGCTCCCCGCTCAAACTCTCCCATGCAGTTGAAGTCGAAGGCTTTGAAGGTGGATATGCCGTTGAAGCTATCGTAGAACGCCACCTTGGCGGGAAGGCGTTCTGGGAAGCCACCATTGAGCGCAATGGCTGTGCCGACGACAAGAGTGCAGAAGCTGGACACCACGGTGCCAACAGCGGCGAGTGACGATTTGGACCGCCGGAACGGCTGCTCTATGAATCGATAGGATCCGCAGGAAAGAAGGATGATTGCTGCGATAGTCAGGACCGTCTCAAATCCTTGCGGTTCGCTGCCGCTATATGTCCGGAAGAACACGAGCACCGGCCAATGCCAGAGGTAGAGAGAGTAAGAGATACGTCCTAAGAACCGGACTGGTGCCGCAGACAGCACGTTCCTCGTCCAGGAGCCCTGCTGGCTGGGCGCCAAAAGAATAGCAGTGGCAACGCACACAGGGAGCGCGGTTGTGCCGGGGAACGGAAAGCCGGCTCTCAGTATGAGGCTGCTCAATAGAATGAGGAGGAGGCCGACGGCATCCAGCCACATTCGCGTTCGCTCTTTGAAGTCGAGGCGCAGGAACACCATGAGACCGCCGAGCGCCAGTTCCCAGGCTCGCGATGGCAACAGGTAGAATGCTGAAACTGGATCGAGAATGACAGCGCTTATCGACCAGCACAGGCTGATTGATGCAATCGTGATGATGGTGAATAGGAGCGCTTTCGCGCTACGCCATATGCGCCACGGGACGAAAAGAAGCGCCGGCCAGAACAGATAAAACTGCTCCTCAATCCCGAGCGACCAGGTATGAAGAAGCGGCATCGAATCCGCCGCTTTTGAAAAGTATCCGGATGTGGTGATGAAGTAGATGTTCGATAGGCCAACCGAGGCATAGGTTGCCTGCCAACCCAAAGACTGCAAATCAGATGGCATGAAGAGCAGCCAGCCTCCAAGGAGGCTTGCGCACACCACGGCAACAAGTGCAGGTGCGATGCGTCGGATGCGGCGGATATAAAAGGCGGCGAATGAGAATGATCCGCTCCGTAGATCGGAAACCATCATCGACGTAATCAGGTAGCCGCTGATGACAAAAAAGACATCGACACCGATAAAGCCACCGCGAAAGGGTTTTATGCCAAAGTGGAAGAGGATGACCAAAGATACCGCGAGCGCTCGCAAGCCCTCGATATCGGCACGGAAGGAAGATTGCGAATTGTGGGAGTCGGCGGGAATGGCGCGTTGGAGCATACGATCTCATCTCATGTTTGAGATGCAACTACCATTTGTCATCGCGTCTTTTCCACAGACGCAAATCAGCGATCGATCGAGAGCTATAACATATGCTCCGGCTCGTCGATGAATATCCCGCAATAGGTCGACATCAAATCGTTCGAGTCTTGGACGCGCTGGAAGAAGCGGTAAACAGAGAGTCTTCGGCAGGTCTGCTAAGCCGGGCTTGAACTCGACCTAATGCATGCCGAGGTTTTCGGAAACGGAAAGTGGCGCTCGCAGACCCTAAGCTCATCCTCAACTGCAAGGATGTTTGGGCGATGCGAGCAATTTTGGCGAAGATCCAGTTCTTGTCGATATGGACATGCTCGAGGACGGCCGTCGTGCAGATCAGGTCATCGGCGCCGGTCTCAAAGTGCTTGATGACATCCGCGATCGGTGAAGCCGCGATCTTGGCATCCGCTGCGGAAGATGAGAATGATCTTAAGTGAAAACAGAATCTTAAAACCTTGTGCGCAACTATACGAACTGCCGTATAACGCTGGGTCAGGCATGAAGCCCTTCTCCATTATCTTTAGGCTCGCTGAGAGCCTGCCGCTGTTTGCCGCCAGGCGGAGTGACGCCGCCGTAAAAAGGCTCGAACTCGCTCTGGCCGAGAAGGAGCGGCAGTTGAAGGAGCAGGCGGCCGCCCTTGCACACAGCCGGAAGATCTTCGACCGTTCGTCTGAAGCCGCTAGGATCGGCGTCTGGGAATGCAGCCTGCCGGACAATGGCCTGGTGTGGACCGATATGGTTTACGATCTTTTCGACCTGGCGCCCGGCACTGAACTCGATCGTGCCGAGATTGTGAAATTCTACTCGACGGACTCCCTTGAGGAACTGACAAGGCTCCGGACCGAGGCGATCGAGCAGCGCAGCGGGTTCAGCATGGATGCCGAGATACTGACAGCCAAGGGCAACAGGCGTTGGATCCGCATCACCGCGACCGTCGAGTGCGAAGGTGACGTTCCTGTCCGCATTTTTGGCATGAAGCTGGATATCACCGCCGAAAAGATGATGTTCGACCAGATCCGCTATCTGGCCGAGTTCGACATGCTCACGGGATTGCCCAATCGCGCGCAGTTTCAGTCCGCCTTACAGCGCTTATCGCCGCCGCAGCCAAGCGACGCGCGTCCGGCCGCTCTTCTCCTCATCGATCTCGACGGCTTCAAGGGCATCAACGACACTTTCGGTCACCAGGCCGGTGACGACTGCCTCAAGGAGGCAGCAGAGAGATTGTTGATGATATGCCAGGGAGAAGACCTTGTTGCGCGTATCGGCGGTGACGAATTCGCCGTCCTTGTCAGTGGCCAGGGCAGGGTCGATGCTGTCGCCGATCTTGCCGAAGCGATCGTCCAATGCCTTGGCTGGGCCGTCGAGAAGGACGGAATTCGGATGCATATCGGCGCGTCAGTGGGCGTTGCACTTCTTGACGCTTCAGCGCCCACGGACCTTTTCATCAAGGCCGACGGCGCTCTCTATAAAGCCAAGACGGCCGGCAAGAACAGATTTCAAGTCTATCGGCCTTCAGAAGAGGCGGGGAAGCAGGCGATGGACGCAGCCTGAGGCCGGTCGCTTGCGTCGTTGGCAAATAGGAGCTTTCCAACCACCCACACGAAAGCACAGCCAAGCCGATACCGGCTTGGCTGTGCTGCTATGTGGGGAAGTGAACCCTTCAGTGACTGCCGGCTTTCTTGCTGGCAAGCAGCATCACGTAGTCATCGGCAGCGTCCGCCAGCGCAAGCGCCACCTCGGCCGGTTCCCAGCCGTGCTGCTGCAACTGCTTTACCATTTCAAACATGGCGGCTTCGACCTCCGTTCGGCAGTTGAGAGGTTGCTGTGATCCGCCGTTTGCATGCTGAGCGCCTTGAATTTCCATTACTGTCCACCCCGGTTTCAAGCCTCGTTTGCGGCCCTGAGCATTGCATAAGTTTTTGCTTAATCAAGCTAATGCTTAATCAACAGTTAACGCAGCTGGTTGCATGATGTCATTTGACAGGATGGAGGGGCCGGTTGAGCGATATTCTGCGCTTTCGAAGCCATCTCCTAACGGTGGTCGTTGTCTCTAAATATCGAACGGTAGACACGCCTTGAGATCATCAGGCTGCGGTCGGGCCGAATGATGTATGTCTCCTCGACAATGCGGCTTCCATCGTAAAATGTGTGCGGGAAAGCCGAGCCGACGGGGGATTTCGTCAGTTTCGTGCGAGGCTGGCCGTTATAGGTGATGCTGCCGGGGATGGGTTCCAGGCCTGGGCCGGAGATGTCGCGTGCGGTGCACCCCGCAGTTATTGCGCTCGCAAGAAGAACTGCGGCAAGTGTGACTTTCATCGGAGGTGCTCCCTCATCGGCATCGCATGGTCTAGAATTAAGATTTCGCAGCGTTTTTTCTATGGGCCGGGCACATTGCGGTTTGCCAACCGGCCATGCGTAACGAAAAAGTGTTCGCTTCCGGGACAGGCCGGCCGGATTTGTGCCGGCTTCGGTGCTGGACTCTGCAAAATGTTGCGTGGCTTGGCTTCCGCCAAAGCAAGAAAAGCCGCCGGATCGCTCCGGCGGCTTTCTTGAAAACGTTGCTCTTTCCTAGTGCAGGATCTGGCTGAGGAAGAGCTTGGTGCGCTCGTGCTGCGGATTGTCGAAGAATTCGGCGGGTGAATTCTGCTCGACGATCTGGCCCTGGTCCATGAAGATGACGCGGTTTGCGACCTGGCGGGCAAAGCCCATTTCGTGGGTCACGCAGAGCATGGTCATGCCTTCTTCGGCAAGGCCCACCATCGTATCAAGAACTTCCTTGATCATTTCCGGATCGAGCGCCGAGGTCGGCTCGTCGAACAGCATGATCTTCGGGTTCATGCAAAGCGAGCGGGCAATCGCCACGCGCTGCTGCTGGCCGCCGGAGAGCTGGCCCGGATATTTATTCGCCTGCTCCGGGATCTTGACGCGCTTGAGGAAGTGCATGGCGATCTCTTCGGCCTGCTTCTTCGGCATCTTGCGCACCCAGATCGGCGCAAGCGTGCAATTCTCAAGGATCGTCAGGTGCGGGAACAGATTGAAGTGCTGGAACACCATGCCGACTTCGCGGCGGACCTCATCGATCTTCTTCAGATCGTTGGTGAGTTCCGTGCCATCGACGATGATGTGACCCTTCTGGTGCTCTTCGAGGCGATTGATGCAGCGGATCATCGTCGACTTGCCGGAGCCGGACGGCCCGGCGATGACGATGCGCTCGCCGCGCATGACTTTCAGGTTGATGTCGCGCAGCACGTGAAAATCGCCGTACCACTTGTTCATGTTGAGGATGTCGATGGCCACATCCGTAGCGGAAATGGTCATTTTCTTGGGTTCAGCCATAGTTATTCCCTTCATTCTTATCGTTTGTGGCCGGTGTCGAGGTAGCGTTCCATGAACACGGAATAGCGCGACATGCCGAAGCAGAAAATCCAGAACACGAAACCGGCGAAGATAAGGCCGGTCATCGGCGTTACGGAGCTTGCCCAGTTGGTGTCGGCAAAGTTCAGGCGGACGATGCCGAGCAGATCGAACATGCTGATGATCGAAACGAGCGATGTGTCCTTGAACATGCCGATGAACGTATTGACGATGCCCGGGATGACGAGCTTGATCGCCTGCGGCAGAACGATGAGCCGCATCTTCTGCCAGTAGCCGAAGCCGAGGGAATCCGCACCCTCGTACTGACCTTTCGGAATGGCCTGCAGCCCGCCGCGAATGACCTCGGCCATATAGGCGGAGGCGAATATCGATACACCGATCACCGCGCGCAGCAGCTTGTCCACCGTCCAGCCTGCCGGCAGGAAGAGCGGCAGCATGACGCTCGCCATGAACAGAACGGTGATCAGCGGGATGCCGCGAATCACTTCGATGAAAATGATGCAGACCATTTTCACGACCGGCATGTTCGATCGCCGCCCGAGCGCCAGCAAGATGCCGACCGGCAGCGAGACCGCCATGCCGACGAAGGACACGACCAGCGTCACGAGCAGACCGCCCCAGAGCGGCGTCTCGACGACTTCCAGGCCAAAGCCGCCATAGAGCATGAAGAATGAAAAGATCGGCAGCACTGCAAAAAGCAGAATCGCGTTCAGGCCCTTGCGCGGCACCGACGGGATCAGCATCGGCACCAGCAGGAGGACGAAGAGGATGCCGACTATTGTCGGACGCCAGCGCTCGTCGAGAGGATAGCGGCCGAAAACGAACTGATCGAACTTCGCATTGACGAAGGCCCAGCAGGCCCCGCTCCAGCCATCGGGCTGGATGCCGCCCTGAACCGCCGTTGCGCAGAACGTGCGGTCCGGACCGGTCCAGACGGCCTGGATGAAGAGCCAGTCGACCATGTGCGGGAGGGCCCAGGCGAGCGCCGCAATGGCGAGCACCGTCAGCACGGCGTCCTTCGGTGTTGCGAGGAGGTTGCGGCGCAGCCACGCGTACGCACCGCGTTCGCCGGGCGGTGGCGGTTCAGGCGCCAGTATGGCCGTTCTGACGAAGGATGTGTTGGAAACCGACATCTTATCTCTCCACCAGTGCCATCTTGGCGTTGAACCAGTTCATGAACAGCGATGTGAGAATGCTGAGGCCGAGATAGACGGCGATCCAGATCAGCACGATTTCGATCGCCTGCCCAGTCTGGTTCAGCGTGGTTCCGCCGACAGAGACGAGGTCCGCGAAGCCTATCGCAATCGCGAGCGACGAATTCTTCGTCAGGTTCAGATACTGGCTCGTCAGCGGCGGAATGATGATGCGGAAAGCCTGCGGCACGACGACCAGGCGGGTCACGGAGGACGGATGCAGCCCGAGCGCGCTGGCGGCCTCGGACTGGCCCTTCGCCACGCCACGGATACCGGCGCGGACGATCTCGGCGATGAAGGCTGCCGTGTAGAAGGATAGCGCCAAATACAACGACATGAATTCCGGGCCGACCACCGAACCGCCCGTGAGGTTGAATTTGCCGGCGACCGGAACATCGAAGGTGACCGGCATGCCGGTCACTAGGAAGGCGAGGACGGGCAGGCCGAGGATCAATGCGATCGATGCCAGGATGGTATGGAACGGTTGGCCCGTCGCTGCCTGGCGCTTATGCGCCCAACGGGTGGTGGTGAGGGCGGCGATGACGCCAACGATCAAGGCGATCAGAACCACCCACATGCCCGGTTCGAAAATCGGCTTCGGGAAGGCGAGGCCGCGATTGTTCAGGAACATGCTGAACGGCAAATGGACGGATTCGCGCGGCTGCGGCAGCACGGCGAGAACGCCGGAATACCAGAAGAAGATGACGAGCAGCGGCGGAATATTGCGAAACACCTCAACATAGACCGTGCACAGCTTGGCGATGAGCCAGTTGTGCGACAGGCGCCCGATACCGACGATGAAGCCGATGATGGTGGCGGTGATGATGCCCGTTACGGCAACCAATATGGTGTTCAGGATGCCCACGACCAGTGCGCGGGCGTAAGTCGAATCGCTGGAGTAGGAAATAAGCGATTGTCCGACCTCGAAGCCCGCACGTCCCCTGAGGAAGGCGAAGCCGGAGGCCGTATTGCTGCGTGCGAGATTCGCGATCGTGTTATCGACGATCCACCAGATCCCTCCGACGAGGACGAGAACGGTCAGAACCTGGAAAAAGATCCCCCTGATTCTGGGATCGTAGAGGGCCGACCGTAGAGTCGATCCGGTCTTAGGCAAAGGTGTCGAATGCAAGGCCTCTTGCGTCATGCCGAGCCATTTCCCCTATATGCCCTTTTCGGGCTTTTTTCTTGGATCAGGGAAAGGCGGTTACCCGCCTTTCCGGTTCTTGTATCGAGCCAGATGTCAGCGAACCGGCGGAGCGTACTGGATGCCGCCCTTGTTCCAGAGCGCGTTCAGGCCGCGTGCAATCTTGAGCGGGCTGCCCTGACCGATGTTGCGTTCGAAGACTTCGCTGTAGTTACCGATACCCTTGATGACGTTGTAGGCCCAGTCGTTGGTCAGGCCGAGGTCGGTGCCGATCTTGGTGTCGGCTTCGGTGCCCAGGAAGCGCTTGATGTCCGGGTTCGGCGAGTTCTTCATCTCATCGACGTTCGCCTGGGTGATGCCGAATTCTTCAGCGTTGACCAGCGCGAAGGCCGTCCAGGAAACAATATCGAACCACTGGTCGTCGCCCTGACGAACGGCGGGGCCGAGCGGCTCCTTGGAGATGATTTCCGGAAGGATCACGTGCTCGTCAGGATTCTTCAGTGTCAGACGCACCGAGTAGAGCTGCGACTGGTCGGTCGTATAGACGTCGCAGCGGCCGGCTTCGTATGCCGCGCCGACTTCTTCCAGCTTTTCGAAAACGACCGGATTGTACTGAAGGTTGTTGGCCTTGAAGTAGTCGGCGAGGTTGAGCTCGGTGGTCGTGCCGGCCTGGACACAGACGGCAGCGCCGGAAAGCTCGAGTGCCGATTTCACGTTGAGGCTCTTGCGAACCATGAAGCCCTGACCGTCGTAATAGGTGACCGGGCGGAAGTTGAAGCCGAGAGCGGTATCGCGGTTGATCGTCCAGGTCGTGTTGCGCGAGAGGAGGTCAACTTCGCCGGACTGCAGGGCCGGGAAACGGTCTTTCGCGGAAAGTGGCGTGTACTTGACCTTGGTCGGGTCGCCGAAGACGGCTGAAGCAACGGCCTTGCAGAAATCAACGTCGAAACCGGCCCAGTTGCCGGACGCATCAGGCTGCGCAAAGCCCGGAAGCCCCGAGTTGACGCCGCACTGGATGAAACCCTTTGCCTTCACGTCCCCAAGAGTGGTCGCCGAGGCAGCCGAGGCGCCAAGGGCGAAAACTGCTGCGCCGACGGCGGCGGACAGGAGCTTAATGTTCATTTTTTCCCAACCTTTTATCTGTTGTCTTATGTTTTTGTTGAAGAGACAGCCGAAGCAGGCCATGCGTCCCCCAATTCTCGACACCCTCCCGGCGCGAGTGTTTCTATCACAGTCGCAAATGTCACCCCGGTCAAGTGTCGCGGCATATAATTGGGGCAGAAATTAGCATTTTGACCGAATGCGCCGCTGCAATAGGCACCAGGGCAAGAAATGGGCAGGACTCTGCGGAAAAATATCTCGAAAATTCACTGATATATCTCGTGGCGTGAGGGCACACATAGTTCCTCGCATGGCTTCGTGCGGGGGGTTGACCGGCTTGCGGGGCGGGTCCAAAAGTTGGGCTTTGCATCCTCCGCCAGAAGGCTATTCGAGATTATGAAAGATAAAGACAGCTTGCTGCAGAATGCCGGAATCAATACCCGCCTCACGCATGTCGGTAACGATCCTTTGGACTACCACGGCTTCGTCAATCCTCCGGTCGTCCACGCCTCAACAGTACTGTTTCCGAACGCCAAGACGATGGAGAAACGGTCCCAGAAATACACCTACGGCACGCGTGGGACACCGACGACGGACGCGCTGTGCGAAGCGATCAATGAGCTTGAGGGAGCAGCAGGGACAATCCTGGTGCCGTCGGGTCTTGCAGCTGTCACGGTGCCGTTGCTGGGATTCCTCGCCTCCGGCGATCATGCCCTGATCGTCGATTCGGTCTATCAGCCGACTCGGCATTTCTGCGACACGATGCTGACACGCCTCGGCGTTGAGGTGGAATATTACGACCCGGCCATCGGCGTCGGAATCGAGCAGTTGTTCAAACCAAACACGAAGCTGGTGCACCTGGAGGCGCCGGGTTCCAACACGTTCGAAATGCAGGACGTTCCGGCCATTGCGGCGATCGCCCACAAGCATGGTGCGATCGTTGCCCTGGACAACACCTGGGCGACGCCGGTCTACTTCCGGCCGCTCGACTTCGGCGTCGATATTTCCATGCACGCCGCGACCAAATATCCGTCCGGGCATTCCGACATTCTGATGGGCACGGTTTCGGCCAATGCCAAGCACTGGGAGCAGCTCAAGGAGGCGAACGGCGCGCTCGGCATTTGCGGTGCGCCTGATGACGCTTATCAGATCCTCCGCGGGCTTCGCACGATGGGCATCCGCCTCGAGCGCCACTATGAAAGCGCACTTGATATCGCAAAGTGGCTTGAGGGCAGGGAAGACGTCGCCAAAGTGCTGCATCCGGCGCTGCCAAGCTTCCCCTCGCACGAGCTTTGGAAGCGCGATTTCAAAGGCGCAAGCGGCATCTTCTCGTTCGTGCTTGCCGCAGAAAGCCCAGAGAAATTCAAGCCGAAGGCGCACGCCTTCCTCGATGCGCTGCGGATCTTCGGCCTGGGATATTCCTGGGGCGGTTTCGAGAGCCTGGCGGTGCACGTCAACCTCAACGACCGCCGCATCTGCAAGGCGCCGACGGAAGGACCTGTCATCCGGCTTCAGATCGGCCTGGAAGACGTGGCCGACATCAAGGCCGACATCGAACGCGGCTTTGCGGCGGCGAATGAGGTCTGATCAGCCGATCGGACGGTAGCCGTAGATCCAGTCGAGATCCGCCGCGAGACTTTGCGGCGGTTTCAGCGCAAGCACGAGATCACGGCCGAGGCGGATCGGTCCGCTTGCGTGGTAGGCAAAGCGGTTGAAGGCGCCGCGCTTGCGGACTTGAGCAATCCGTGGCGCCCGCTGCCGTTCGAACCGTGCCAGAGCTTCGGCGGGCTCATGGGCGCCGAGCAGGGCTGCGAGCTCATAGGCGTCTTCGATCGCCATAGCTGCACCCTGCGCCGCAAACGGCATCATGGCGTGAGCGGCATCGCCGATGAGGACGGTATCTTTTCCGTTCTGCCAATGGCCCGTTGTCGTCTCGTAAAGCGGCCAGAAGGTCATTTGAACGTCCCCGAGCAGAGACTTGATATCGGGATGCCATCCCGAAAGCCGCGTGCGGAGCTGTTTCGACTGCTGGTCCGTCGGCTCGTTTCGCCAGTCCTGTGGTGCGGCGTTGCCGGCCGTGATGGCGACGAGGTTGAAATTGGCCGTCTCCTTCAGCGGATAGCATACAAGGTGAGCCGAAGGACTAAGGAATGCCGAGACACTCGAACGATCGAGGAAAGCCGGCGCGGAACTGCCGGCGATCGTGAAGCGATAGGCGACGTGGCCGGAAAAACGGGGCAAGGGGCTTGCCTCGATTGCCCGCCGCAGCTTCGACCAGACGCCGTCGGCGCCGACGATAACCTCCGGCTTGCGGCCGGTCTGCGGGATTGCTCCGGGCTCGATTCCGCTCCCGAGATGAAGGGTGCAGAGGGGATTTGCCGCGACGGCTGCGATCAGCACTTTTTGCAGCGTCGCGCGGTGCAGGACGCCATAGGGCGCACCCCAGCGGCTGCGGGCGAAATCGCCTGCGGGAACGGAAGCTAGCGGGCGAAGCGTGTGCCCGGAGACAAGACGGATCGATTCCGGCTCGAGCCAGACTTTTTCGATATCCGCCAGCACGCCGAGCTCGCCAAGGATGCGCGAGGCGTTCGGCGAGATCTGCAGGCCGGCGCCCGCCTCGGCAAGTACATCGGCCTGCTCGAAAATATCGGAGCTGATGCCGCGTCTGGCGAGCGCCAGAGCAGCGGCAAGGCCCGCAATTCCGGCGCCGATGATGGCGGCATGTCTGACCGGCATACTTGGTCCGATCCGGATGAGCGGAATTAGGCTGCCTTGACGTGGAAGACGCAGCCGGGAGGGTTCGTCTGGGACGGCTTCAGCGCGCTATTGAAGCGGTAGAGCGTCGAGCAATAGGAGCAAACCTTCTCGTTGTCGTCGCCCATGTCGATGAAGATATGCGGATGGTCGAACGGCGCCGATGCACCGGTGCACATGAATTCCTTCACGCCGACTTCGATCACGCCGTGTCCGCCGTCGTTCTGGAAGTGGGGAATGCTGTGGCCGGCCATGTCTGTCTCCGAAGCTTTGAAATGTGCCCGGACCTTATAATCCCTTGCCGCAAATGTGTAGAGCCAAAGCGCTGCACGCCGCATGGTTTTTTGGCGCGGCGAGGGTTCACCTCCGCCCTTTGATAAAATATGGTCCGGCCAAAAAGGACGGCCCTTATGAATTTGAATACGCCTGTATTTTCCAGCTTTACCCGTGACGGCCTGAAACTCGCCTTCTTCGACGAAGGCGATCCGAGCGGCCCGCCGGTGCTGCTCATTCACGGTTTCGCCTCGAACGCCAACGTCAACTGGGTGCATCCCGGCTGGCTGAAGACACTGGGCGATGCGGGCTACCGGGTGATCGCGATCGACAACCGCGGCCATGGCGCGAGCGACAAACCTCACGATTCAGAAGCGTACCGGCCGTGGATCATGGCGGAAGATGCCGTGGGGCTGCTCGATCATCTCGGCATTCCGGAAGCCAATGTCATGGGCTATTCGATGGGCGCGCGGATATCCGTCTTCGCGGCGCTCGCCCATCCGGATCGCGTCCGCTCGCTCGTGCTTGGCGGCCTCGGCAACGGGATGACGGACGGCGTGGGCGACTGGGACCCGATTGCGGATGCGCTGCTCGCACCCTCGCTCGACGACGTCACGCATGCCCGCGGGCGCATGTTCCGCGCGTTTGCCGATCAGACGAAGAGCGACCGGGTGGCACTGGCATCCTGCATCCAGGGATCGCGCGACCTCGTGTCGCGTGCCGACATGGGCAAGATCGAGGCGCCGACCTTGATCGGCGTTGGAACCAAGGACGATATTGCCGGTGCTCCAGAGAAACTGGCAGCGCTTATGCCGCATGCCCGGGCGCTCGACATTCCCGGCCGCGATCATATGCTTGCGGTCGGTGATAAAGTGTTCAAGAAGGCCGTTCTGGAGTTCTACGAGGAGGTCGCCGGGCGGTGACAATCTGCCTCGAATGGTCGCGGTCACCGAAAAAACATCCTAAAAACGCATGGTTCCCGCACCCATTTATGTTAGAGGCGTTTTACCCTATATAATGTCATTCCGACGGAAACGAGGAGACCTGGAATGGTCGCGAAGACAGACGCTCGTCCTTTTGAAGCAGCGAGCCCGCTGAAGGTCATGGATCCGATCTGGGACAGCCTGCGCGAGGAAGCGCGCGTGGCTGCGGAGAAGGATCCGGTGCTGGCGGCTTTCCTCTATTCGACGGTGATCAATCACCGTTCGCTGGAAGAATGCGTCATCCATCGCATCTGCGAACGCCTCGACCATCCCGACATGCAGGCCACGCTGCTGCGGCAAGTCTTCGACCACATGCTGGAAGACTGGCCGGAATGGAGCGACATTCTGCGCGTCGATATCCAGGCCGTTTACGACCGTGATCCGGCGTGCCTCCGCTTCATGGAAGCCGTTCTGTATTTCAAGGGGTTCCATGCACTGCAGACGCATCGCCTGGCGCACTGGCTGCTCAATCAGGGGCGCCGCGACCTCGCGCTCTATCTGCAGAGCCGGTCGTCCAGCGTCTTCCAGACGGACATCAATCCCGCCGCGCGTATCGGCAGGGGCATCTTCCTGGATCATGCCACCGGCCTCGTCGTTGGCGAAACGGCGGTAATCGGCGACAACGTCTCGATCCTGCATGGGGTCACGCTCGGCGGCACGGGCAAGGAGGGCGCGGACCGTCACCCGAAGATCGGCAGCGGCGTCCTCATCGGCGCGGGTGCGAAGATTCTCGGCAATATCCAGATCGGCTATTGCTCGCGCGTGGCCGCCGGCTCGGTCGTGCTGCAGCCCGTTCCGCCAAAGACGACAGTTGCAGGCGTGCCGGCGAAGGTCGTCGGAGAAGCCGGGTGTTCGGAGCCGTCGCGGATCATGGATCAGGTGATCGGCGCCGATATCTGAACGCAGAAAAGCCTGCGGATCTGATGGGGAAGCAAGCGCGCAAGTGCCGCCGCAGCCTTTACAGCGTTGCTTTTCCTGTGCGAGAAGCGGCCAACCAAACCCGCTAGGAGATCAAGTGTGAAGCCTGAAGAACTCAAGAAGCTCGACGCCTATTTCAAACGCACGCTCAACCCGCAGATGGTCGTGAAGGCGCGTCCGCGGAAGGACGATTCCGCGGAAGTTTATCTCGGCGAAGAGTTCCTGGGTGTCGTCTATCTCGACGACGAAGATGGCGATCGCTCCTATAACTTCTCGATGGCGATCCTCGACGTCGACCTCTGATGATCAAATGTCGCGAGCCGCATTCTTGCGGCTTGCCTGCCTGACCGAGCCATCCCATCCGTTGGCATGCTGTGCCAGCCGCAGCAACAATCTCACAGCCCAAGCTGGATGAGTTCGTCCTCCGCCCCATTTTAGCTTCTGCGAATGCGACCAGGCTAAATTGGAGGATAGGACATGGGTATTTTCGAGAAGATCAAGAATGCGATTTTCGGCGAGGCGCAAGCTGCGCCGGTGAAGGAGGCAGGGGCAGCACCAAAAGCGCAGCCCACGCCAACCCCGGCCTCACCCTCTGCTGCGCCATCCACAGCATCCTCAACAGCGTCGCCGGCTCCTGCGGCTTCGGCGGCCCCCATCGATATTGCTCCTATTCTCGACGCTGCGGTCAAGAAGAGTGGACAGAAGCTGGATTGGCGCCGTTCGATCGTCGACCTGATGAAGGCAGTCGGCATGGATGCAAGCATGTCCGAGCGCAAGGAGCTTGCGGCGGAGCTTGGGTATTCAGGCGACACAAGCGATTCCGCCAAGATGAACATGTTTCTCCACAAGGCGCTGATGAAGAGGCTGTCCGAAAATGGCGGGAAGGTTCCGGCCGATCTGATGGATTGACGCGCTGATCGGCGCAAAGCGCGAGAATGAAGGCTTCGTGATTATATTTGGCGAAGCCTCAGGTTGTGGCTGACTGATATATATCTTTGAAATCAACCAGGCAGGTGCGCGGCTCGTTCCTAATAGCGCGCCGGCAACCCCGGCTGCAATCTCCAGTGGTTGTGCAATGCACAAAAAATGCTTGACTATATATGCGGTGCAGCTAACGTTTCCCAGCCAGCAACACATGGAGGATGGGCATGTTCAACTTTGACGAAACCAGCCGCAAGAGCAGGGAAGCCATGGATACGGTTCTGAAGAGCTATTCCGATACCACCAAGGGCTTCCAGGCGATTGCCACCGAAGCGGCTGATTTTTCCAAGAAGTCTTTCCAGGACGCAGTCAATCACTTCGAGACGCTGTCGGGCGCTCGCAGCTTCGAAGCCGTCTTCGAACTCCAGACCGGCTACATCAAGTCGTCCTACGAGAATTTCATCGCCGAGGCGACGAAGATGGGCGAAATGTATGCCGATCTCGCCAAGGGCGCCTACAAGCCCTATGAAGCGCCGCTCGCCGCTCCGCCGGCCAGGGCGCCGAAAGCTGCAGCTCAGGTAGCGCCCGCAGCCGCATAAGATCGAGGGCGCGAATAGCGCATCCCCTTGAAAAATGGAGACCGGCAACGCATCTGTTGCCGGTCTTTTTTGTTTCCTCAAACCTCGGAAGAAGCCACGCGGGACTTTTTTAGTCTTTGCGTCCGGTCCTGCGGAATTGTGATTGCAGTCGGAAACAAGGGGCTTAAAATCGATGCATTATGAACTAAGTTAGTGTTTCAGATATCCGGTGGGTAAAGCAGCCTCCCATGCACCATTGGACTGATCGAGGAATGAATGAACATGATCGTAAAGCCGATCCGGATGCAGAACGATAGCGAAAGGAACGGGGACAACGGAAATCGCGGAACCTCGGTCATCACACGTACCAAGCCGAAGACCAAGAAGCCCAATCTCTATCGCGTACTCATTCTGAACGATGACTACACTCCGATGGAATTCGTCATCCACATTCTGGAGCGTTTTTTTCAAAAGGATCGTGAAAGTGCCACCCGCATTATGCTCCATGTCCATAACCACGGCGTCGGCGAATGCGGAATATTTACATACGAGGTAGCGGAAACGAAGGTGAGTCAGGTGATGGATTTCGCCCGCCAGCACCAGCATCCGCTGCAATGCGTCATGGAAAAGAAGTGAGGATCTAAACGTGCCAACATTTTCGCCTAGTCTTGAGAAGGCGCTCCATCAGGCACTGACCTTTGCCAACGAGCGGCACCATGAATATGCGACGCTCGAACATCTGCTGCTCGCCTTGATCGACGATGCCGATGCGGCAGCTGTCATGGGTGCATGCAATGTCGACCTCGATGCACTCCGCAAGACGCTGATCGAATACGTCGACAACGAGCTTTCCAATCTGGTCACGGGATATGACGAGGACTCCAAGCCGACCTCCGGCTTCCAGCGCGTCATCCAGCGAGCGGTGATCCACGTGCAGTCGTCGGGACGCGAAGAGGTGACCGGGGCAAACGTCCTCGTCGCAATATTTGCCGAGCGCGAAAGCCATGCGGCCTATTTCCTGCAGGAGCAGGAAATGACCCGCTACGACGCCGTCAACTATATCTCTCACGGTATCGGGAAGCGTCCCGGCTCTTCGGAAGTCCGCAGCCCACGCGGCGCCGAGGACGGCGAGCCCGACAGCAAGCCGAGTGCATCGCGCGGCGGTGAAGAGGAAACTGGTGCCAAGAAGCAGCAGGACGCGCTGAAGGCCTATTGCGTCAATCTCAACGAGAAGGCCAAGAGCGGCAAGATCGATCCGTTGATCGGCCGCAACGCGGAAGTCAGCCGTACCATCCAGGTTCTGTGCCGCCGTTCCAAGAACAACCCGCTCTACGTGGGCGATCCTGGCGTCGGCAAGACCGCGATCGCCGAAGGTCTCGCCAAGCGCATCGTGGAAGGCAAGGTGCCGGAAGCGCTCGCTGACGCCACGATCTTCTCGCTCGACATGGGCACGCTGCTTGCCGGCACGCGTTACCGTGGCGATTTCGAAGAGCGCCTGAAGCAGGTCGTCAAGGAACTGGAAGAATATCCGGGTGCCGTGCTGTTCATCGATGAAATCCATACGGTCATCGGCGCCGGCGCGACCTCGGGTGGCGCAATGGATGCGTCGAACCTGCTGAAGCCGGCGCTTTCCAACGGCGCGATCCGTTGCATCGGCTCGACGACCTACAAGGAATACCGCCAGTTCTTCGAGAAGGACCGTGCTCTCGTCCGCCGCTTCCAGAAGATCGACGTCAACGAGCCGTCGATCGACGATGCGATCGAGATCATGAAGGGCCTGAAGCCCTATTTCGAAGAGTACCACCACCTGCGTTATTCGAACGACGCCATCAAGACTGCCGTCGAGCTTTCGGCCCGCTACATTTCGGACCGCAAGCTGCCGGACAAGGCGATCGACGTCATCGATGAAACGGGCGCTGCGCAAATGCTGCTGCCGCCGTCCAAGCGCCGCAAGCTGATCACCGAAAAGGAGATCGAGGCGACGGTTGCGACCATGGCTCGCATTCCGCCGAAGACCGTGTCGAAGGATGACGAAGCCGTCCTTGCCAATCTCGAGCAGGAACTGCGCTCGGTGGTCTATGGCCAGGATACGGCGATCGAAGCCCTTTCGACCTCGATCAAGCTGGCGCGGGCGGGTCTGCGCGAGCCGAACAAGCCGATCGGCGCTTACGTCTTTTCCGGCCCGACCGGCGTCGGCAAGACGGAAGTCGCCAAGCAGCTTGCCTCCTCGCTTGGTGTCGAGCTGTTGCGCTTCGACATGTCGGAATACATGGAGCGGCACACGGTTTCCCGTCTGCTCGGTGCACCTCCCGGCTATGTCGGCTTCGATCAGGGCGGCCTCTTGACCGATGGCGTCGATCAGCATCCGCATTGCGTGGTTCTGCTCGACGAAATCGAGAAGGCGCATCCGGATATCTACAACATCCTGCTGCAGGTCATGGACCATGGCGCTCTGACGGATCATAACGGCAAGAAGATCGACTTCCGCAACGTCATCCTGATCATGACGACCAATGCGGGCGCGTCGGAAATGGCCAAGGCTGCGATCGGCTTCGGTTCGTCCAAGCGCACCGGCGAGGACGAGGAAGCGCTGAACCGCCTCTTCACGCCCGAGTTCCGCAACCGTCTCGACGCGATTATCCCTTTCGCGGCGCTGCCGACGGCGGTGATCCACAAGGTCGTGCAGAAGTTCATCATGCAGCTCGAAGCGCAATTGTCCGAGCGCAATGTCACCTTCGATCTGCAGGAAGACGCGGTCGACTGGCTGGCGGAAAAGGGTTACGACGACAAGATGGGCGCGCGCCCGCTCGCCCGCTTGATCCAGGAAGTCATCAAGAAGCCGCTGGCGAACGAAATCCTCTTCGGCAAGCTGAAGAAGGGCGGCGTCGTCAACGTCAAGGTCGGCCCGAAGGAAGACGGCAAGCCCGGCATCGTTCTGGAAGCCATTCCGGAATCCGCGCCGATCAAGCCGAAGCGGGAGGCCGAAACCGTTCATCCCGAAGCAGACGGCGAGGATGACGGCGAGCTGAAGACGAAGGCAAAGGCCAAGAAGGCTCCAGCCAGGAAGGCAAGGGCGCAAGCCGAGGCCGAGGTCAGGAGCGCGACGAGGAAGGGCAGCACGGTGCCGAAGGTGCCGCGCAAGAAGTAATCGTCACCGGCAGGTGAATTGAAGAAAGGCCGCAGTGATGCGGCCTTTTTTATTGCTTCTCAAACTTTTGCAGGAATGAGGGAGGACATGCAGCTGAGCGGTGCTGCGAAGCCCTTCAGTTCCCCAGCTCGCCTTTGATCTTCTCGGCGTTCGCTGCAAGCACGTCGCCATCCTCCATCTTGCCGGAATGCGGCTTCAGCGGAATGCCCTCGTGGCGGGGGATGACGTGGAAGTGGAGATGAAACACGGTCTGGCCGGCCGCCGGCTCATTGAACTGGATGACCAGGACGCCATCCGCATCGAAGGCGTCCTTCACGGCGCTTGCGATTTTCTGCACGACGGTGATGGCATGCGAAATCGTGGCCGGGTTGGCATCGAGAATGTTGCGCGATGGCGCTTTCGGAACGACGAGCACATGGCCCGGGGCCTGCGGCATGACGTCCATGAAGGCGACCGTGTGCTCGTCCTCGTAGACGCGATGCGACGGGATCTCGCCACGAAGAATCTTGGCAAAGATATTGTCGTCATCGTAAGCGGCGCTGCTCATCTCGAAATCTCCTCGTTTTCCGGTGCTCGGGTAGCGCGGCAAAGGCGCGGACGTCAATCCTCCTGCTGCCGCTCGCCTTTGCGGAAGGGGCTGTGCTCGGAGAGGATCTCGTTCATCTGCTCCACGTCCTCGCGCTCGTGTTGGAGGTAATCGGCAATCGCACGCCGCAGGCCCGCATGGGCGACATAGTGCGCCGAATGCGTTGTCACCGGCAGGTAACCACGCGCAAGTTTGTGCTCACCCTGTGCGCCCGCCTCGACTCGCTTGAGGCCCTTGGCAAGTGCGAAGTCGATCGCCTGATGATAGCAGACCTCGAAATGCAGGTAGGGGTGGTCTTCAATGCAGCCCCAATGGCGCCCGTAAAGCGTGTCGCCGCCGATGAAAT
This sequence comes from Rhizobium sp. SVR5-2C, assembly GCF_056755115.1. NCBI lineage: Bacteria > Pseudomonadati > Pseudomonadota > Alphaproteobacteria > Hyphomicrobiales > Rhizobiaceae > Rhizobium > Rhizobium sp. SVR5-2C. The sequence continues at coordinate 39,634 of NZ_JBNDHT010000009.1, forward strand.
TGATCGCGCCCGCAACATATCGGCCATTGTGCTTGGCCATGACGAGCAGGATGTCTTCCGGCATGCGCTCGCCGATCAGCGAATAGAATTCGCGGGTGAGATAGGGCCTTCCCCACTTGCGGCCGCCCGTATCCATGTAGAAGGCGAAGAACTCGTCCCAGATGCGTTCGGTAAGATCGCTGCCGGTCAGCCAGTCTATGGTGATGCCGTTTTCGAGTGCGGTGCGGCGCTCCTTCCGCAGCGCCTTGCGCTTGCGCGAAGCGAGGGTTTCGAGGAATTCCTCGTGGTTGGCATAGCCTTCGTTGATGAAATGGAATTGCTGGTCGGTCCGGTGCAGATAGCCGTCGCTCTCGAACACGGAAATCTCGTCTTCCGGCACGAAGGTGATATGGGCCGACGAGACGCCGAGCTGGCGGACGACCTCTTTCATACTCTCTGCGATGGCATTCTGGATCGGCCGGCGCTCCAGACCCTCGGCAACGAGCAGCCGCGGGCCGGTCGCGGGTGTGAAGGGGATCGAGCATTGCAGTTTCGGGTAATAGCGCCCGCCGGCCCGCTCGAAGGCGTCCGCCCAGCCATGGTCGAAGACGTATTCGCCGCGGCTGTGGTTCTTCAGGTAGCCAGGCAGGGCGCCGATCAGCTCACCCTTGTCCGTCTCCAACAGAAGATGATGGCCGAGCCAACCGGTTTGTGCCGTGGCCGAGCCTGACTCTTCGAGCGACGAGAGGAAGGCGTGCGACAGGAAGGGATTGTAGGCGAGCGTCTTGCCTTCCTTGGATGTCCCGGAAAGCCTGGACCAGCTCTCCGGGGAAATCGCGGTGAAGGACCGCTCGACGCGGATCGATAATTCGTCTGTCATGGAACAAATGCGAGGCCGTTTGGGGGAGGATTTTGGCTCTCCTTCAGTCTGCGCATGACTTTGTCCAAAAAGCGAGCGTCAAACCGAAACCCGGGGATCGAAACCTTCGAACGTCATCTGATCGGCATGCTCGAAGGTATGCTGGCGCGCCTTTTCGTCGCGGACCGTCCAAGTAATGACCGGGATGCCTTTTGCACGCTGGGCGGTGATGAAGGCGTTCGGCAGGTCGGCGAAGAAATAGGAGATGAAATCGAGGCCGATCTCCATCGCCCGTTCATGGTTGGCGAATTCCTCCGGCTTGTTGCCGCCGGCGGTGAGCCCGAGCGGGTAGGGCGCGTTCAATGCCTTGAGATCGCGCAGCAGCCAATGATCGAAGCTCATCAGCGCGATTTTGCCATCGTAGCCTTCCAGCACTTCGAGGACGGCTTCTGCGAAGCCTTCGTCATCCGCCTCGCGGCCCTTGAGTTCGAGGACGAGTGGGACTTTGCCTTGTACAAGATCGAGCAGCTGCTTGAGCGTCGGGATCTTGTCGGCCGTGCCGCCGACCGACAGCAGCCCGAGCTCCCGGGAGGTGCGCTCGCGGATGTCGCCCTTCATGTTGCCGAGGCGCTCGAGATTCTCGTCGTGGAAGACGATCGGCACGCCATCCGAGGCATAATGGAGATCGCACTCGATGGCAAAACCGGCTTCGACGGCGCGGGCGAAGGCAGAAAGCGTGTTTTCCCAGACGAGCTTGTTGGTGTCGTGATAGCCGCGATGGGCGACCGGCAGTTCCTTGATCCAGGCAGCGGAGGTCATTTATGCAATTTCCATGATGGCGTCGATTTCGACTGCGGCGTTAAGGGGCAGGGCGGCCATGCCGACGGCCGCGCGGGCATGCTTTCCGGCATCGCCGAGAATGCCGGCGATCAGGTTCGAGGCGCCATTGATGACAAAATGCTGCTCGACGAAGTCCGGGGCGGAGGCGACAAAACCGTTCAGTTTGATGACGCGCTTGATACGGCCGAGATCGCCTCCGAGCGCGGCCTTCGCCTGCGCGAGGATATTGATGGCGCACAGTTCAGCGCCACGCTGGCCCGCGGGAACGACGACATCTCTGCCGAGATGGCCGGTCACCGCGACCTTGCCACCTTCGATCGGGAGCTGGCCGGAAATATAGAGGAGGTTGCCGCTAATCACATAAGGAACATAATTGGCAGCGGGGGCGGCGGCTTCCGGAAGGGTTATTCCCATTTCCTTCAGGCGAGCCTCGATTTGATTCGACATTTTCGTCTCCGCTTTTTGTTGTAGGTTCTTCAAAAAACTATGTATCGAGACTAGAATCTTTGCCTGTGACATTTTCGAGCCTCGATTTGGCCGAAAGCGTTCTTATATCATCGCGGCCGAGTCCAACAGGAGATAATGGATGTTCCGACCGAGTCTTGCCGCTCTTCTTATCGCAGGCGTCTCATCGAGTGCCTGGGCTGGGGCACCTGCGTCCGGCGCGGCGATCGCCTCCGGTCTTGTCGCCCACCGGGCGATATATGACCTCGAGCTGAAGGACGCCACGGAACGCTCCGGTATCGCCGGCATGTTTGGCCGCATGGTTTACGAGTTCGACGGCAATTATTGCGAAGGTTTCACGACGAATTTTCGCTTCGTGACGCAGATCGACACCGGAGACAGCACGCGTGTCAGCGATCAGCAGACGAAGACCTTCGAGAACCTGAAGGACCGCAAGTTTACCTTCGAGACGAAGTCGTTCACCGACGACCAGCTCGACAAGGAAGTGAACGGCGAGGCAAACAACAAGGCCGATGGCGTGACCGTCGATCTGAAGCGCCCGCAGAGCAAGGAACTGCAGCTTGCTCAAAGCCGCTTTCCGACGGAGCACATGCTCGACGTGATCGAGAATGCCAAGGCCGGCAAGCGCTTCTTCGAGGCTCGCGTCTTTGACGGCTCCGACGATGGGGACAAGGCGTTGGCGACGACGACGGTCGTCGGCAAGCAGGTCACGCCGGTAGCCGGAGATGAGACGGATGCGGGCAATGCCGGCGCTTTCGCTAATGAGGCCTTCTGGCCGGTGACGATCTCCTATTTCAACGAAAATACGAAATCGGATGCGCTGCCCGTCTATCGTATGTCCTTCAAGCTTTACGAGAACGGCATTACACGCGACCTTACCATGGACTACGGTGACTTCGTGCTGACCGGTAAGCTCGCGAAGCTGGAGATGCTCAACAAGAAAGCGGACACCTGCAAGTGAACCGCAACGGATGAGGCGCATACTCCGGGAGGCATGATGCCTCGCCTTTCCTTTTCGTGCGCATAATCAGAATTCAGTCACCATTGGTAGCCGGCGTTGCCGGCAAGGGGAACGGGTATGAAGAACTTGCCATCAACTGCACGTCCAGGTTTCTTGATGGCGCTTGTCGTCACCGCCGTTGTATCGGCCGGCAATGCTATGGCGGACGATTGCCGTCGCACGCCTGAGTCCGGTATCGACTGGAGCGAGTGCACCAAGAAGAACCTGATGCTGGAAGGCAGCGATCTCCAGAAAGCGACTCTCATCGGAACCGACCTGACGCAGACCAGCCTCAAAAATGTCAACCTCACGGCGGCCAACCTCGAGAAGGCAACGCTGGTGCGGGCCTGGCTTGAAGGCGTAAAGGCTGACAATGCCAGGTTCGACAAGATTGAGGCCTACCGCGCGGTATTCCAGCATGCGTCGGCGCAACGCGCATCCTTTGTCAGCGCTGAGTTGCAGCGGGCGGATTTCACCGGCGCACAGCTTTCCGGGGCCAATTTCGAAAAGGCCGAGCTCGGGCGCGCGAATTTTGAGCAGGCGGTTCTAACAGGCGCGACATTTTCACTCGCGAATCTGTCGCGTGCCGACCTCGGCGGCGCAACCCTGGGAGGTCCCGTCAATTTCGATCGCGCCTTCATGTTCCTGACGAGGATAGAGGGCCTCGATCTTTCCGCTGCAACAGGGCTTCAACAATCGCAGGTCGATCTGACCTGCGGGGATTCGTCGACCAAGCTTCCTGCCGGCCTCAAGCCCCCAGCCAACTGGCCCTGCCCATCTGACTGAGTGGGAACGCAACCATAGCAGTGAAGTTATGTCCCGCAGGAGGCGTCGACATGAATTTCACGTTTGCCGTGGGTGACATTCACGGCTGCCTGGAGCCACTGAGAGAGATGCTGGATCGCATCGGTGGCCGCGCGCACAGCGGTACGGTGGTCTTCCTCGGCGACTATGTGGACCGCGGTCCCGACAGCAAGGGCGTTGTCGATCTCCTAATGAGCGGACCAGGCAGCGGATCCTGGCGCTGGATATGTCTGATGGGGAACCATGAGGACATGATGCTGCGCGCCTATGGCAGTGATGAGGAATATATCTGGTGGCTCGAAAACGGCGGGTTCCAGACCGAGCTTTCCTATGGCGGCAGGGTAGCATTTGGGCATCTGGTTTGGGCCGGCAAGCTGCCTTTGATGCACGTCGATGATCATCGTATATTCGTGCATGCCGGCGTGGTTCCGGAACGCGCCCTCAATATGCAGAGGCCGGACGACCTGCTTTGGCTAAGGGTGCCCGATGATTATTCGACGGATTATTGGGGAAAGCATCTGTGCCACGGCCACACGCCCTCAGATCGGAATCCCATAACGGTCGCCAACCGGACGAACGTCGACAGCGGATGCGTATTTGGCGGTACGCTTTCGTGCGCCGTGTTCGACGATTCGCTGGCTGGCGGCCCGATTGAGTTTATCCAAGTACCGGCTTAACGGGGTGATCGTCGACGCGATTTGTGTGTCGCGGCGCGACGCAGCGCATTTAGAACAGCTCGGTGGCGGTTTTTTCCGCGAATGTCTTGCATTTCTAGCCGATCGAAGGTAAGGGCACCCGCATTCCACACGTAAGGCATGGGATTGTCCGGGAGAAATCCGGATTTTTCCGCCGGTGGCATCTTCGAAGAGGATGCTGTTCGCCTTGCGGAGGTTCAACCGGAAAAGGAGTCAAAGGCATGGCATTGCCTGATTTTTCTATGCGCCAGCTTCTGGAAGCTGGTGTTCACTTCGGCCACCAGACCCATCGCTGGAACCCGAAGATGAAGCCGTACATTTTCGGCGATCGTAACAACATCCACATCATCGACCTGGCCCAGACCGTTCCGATGCTGTCGCGCGCCTTGCAGGTCATCAGCGATACCGTCGCCCGTGGCGGCCGCGTTCTGTTCGTCGGCACCAAGCGCCAGGCTTCGGAAATCATCGCCGATGCAGCAAAGCGTTCCGCTCAGTACTACGTCAACTCGCGTTGGCTCGGCGGCATGATGACGAACTGGAAGACGATCTCCAACTCGATCCAGCGTCTGCGCAAGCTCGACGAAATCCTCGCTGGCGACGCCCAGGGCTTCACCAAGAAGGAACGTCTGAACCTCGAGCGCGAGCGCGAAAAGCTCGACAAGGCTCTCGGTGGTATCAAGGACATGGGCGGCACGCCGGACCTGATGTTCATCATCGACACCAACAAGGAAAAGATCGCGATCGACGAAGCCAAGCGCCTCGGCATTCCGGTCGTTGCGATCATCGACTCGAACTGCGATCCGGACCTGATCGACTATCCGATCCCGGGCAACGACGACGCTTCGCGCGCCATCGCTCTCTACTGCGACCTGGTTTCGCGTGCTGCCATCGACGGTATCGCCCGTCAGCAGAGCGCATCGGGCCGCGACCTCGGCGCTTCGGTTGAAGCTCCGACCGAGCCGGCGCTCGACGAGGCTCAAGCCTGATAACCAGGCGGACGGGCCCTGCGGCCCGTCCAGCTTGACTGGATTGGGAAAGGCCGCGCGAGATCTGCGAAGCTCCGGCGGCCTTGACCTTTTTAGGCGGCAGCTTTGCCCAGGCCGCCTAACGAGTTCTGTTATGACGCGTCTTCATCACGCTGTCATACATACAGGTACATTTCGTGCCTCAATCCGGTGGCGCATGGCACGTTGCGGACCACCGTATAACCGACAAGAGGAAGCTTATGACCGAGATTACGGCTGCACTGGTGAAGGAACTGCGCGAAAAGTCCGGCGCGGGCATGATGGACTGCAAGAAGGCGCTGACGGAAACCAACGGCGACATCGAAGCAGCGATCGACTGGCTGCGCGCCAAGGGCATTTCCAAGGCTGACAAGAAGTCCGGCCGCACCGCTGCTGAAGGCCTGATCGGCATCGCTGGCGCCGGTCACAAGGCAGTCGTCGTCGAGCTCAACTCCGAGACCGACTTCGTTGCCCGTAACGACGCCTTTCAGGATCTCGTTCGCGGCGTCGCCAACGTTGCTCTGGCGACCAACGGCACCGTTGAAGCCATTTCGGCTGCGACCTATCCGGCGTCCGGCAAGCCGGTTGCCGATACCATCAAGGACGCGATCGCGACGATCGGCGAGAACATGACCCTGCGTCGTGCAGCCAAGGTGGAAGTTGAGCACGGCGTTGTTGCAACCTACATCCACAATGCTGCCGGCGACGGTATCGGCAAGCTCGGCGTTCTGGTTGCCCTGAAGTCGAATGGTGACAAGGCCGTTCTGACGTCCATCGGCCGTCAGGTCGCCATGCACATTGCTGCAACCAATCCGCTCGCCATCCGCGCTGAAGAAGTCGATGCCTCCGTTGCAGAGCGTGAACGCAACGTCTTCATCGAACAGGCCCGCGAATCCGGCAAGCCGGAAGCCATCATTGAAAAGATGGTAGACGGCCGCATGCGCAAGTTCTTCGAGGAAGTTGCCCTTCTCTCGCAGGCTTTCGTGATCAACCCCGACCTGACGGTCGGTGCTGCGGTCAAGGAAGCTGAAAAGGAAGCCGGCGCGCCGATCGAGATCACCGGCATGGCCCGCCTGCTCCTCGGCGAAGGCGTCGAGAAGGAAGAAAGCGACTTCGCAGCCGAAGTCGCAGCAGCTGCCAAGGGCTGATAAAACCTTATAGAATGTGAAAACGGCGGGGCATCGCGTGACAACGCGGTGCCCTTCGTGTATCCGGCAGTCATGCCAATAAACAAGGAGCCAAGATGTCGTTAGAGCCTGTCTATAAACGCGTTCTACTCAAGGCTTCCGGCGAAGCGCTCATGGGAAGCCAGGGATTCGGCATCGACGTTGCGGTGGCTGACCGCATCGCTTCGGATATCGCCGAAGCCCGGAAGATGGGCGTTGAGGTCGGTGTCGTTGTCGGCGGCGGCAACATTTTTCGCGGGGTAGCGGTCGCCTCCAAGGGCGGGGACCGTGTGACAGGCGACCACATGGGCATGCTCGGCACGGTGATCAATGCGTTGGCACTCGCTACATCGCTGCGCAAACTGAATGTCGACACGGTTGTGCTTTCGGCGATTTCGATGCCGGAACTCTGCGAGAGCTTTTCGCAGCGGGCGACGCTCTATCATCTTTCGATGGGCCGGGTGGTGATCTTCGCCGGCGGCACCGGCAATCCGTTCTTCACGACGGATTCCGCAGCCGCTCTTCGCGCTGCCGAAATGGGTGCGGAGGCGATCTTCAAGGGCACGCAGGTCGATGGCATCTATTCTGCCGATCCGAAGAAGGATCCGACGGCTACCCGTTTCGACCACCTGACGCACAAGGAAGTGCTCGAAAGGGGCCTTGCCGTCATGGACATCGCCGCCGTCGCCCTTGCTCGCGAAAATTCCATTCCGATCATCGTCTTCTCGATTCACGAGAAGGGCGGATTTGCTGAAATCTTGACGGGCGGTGGCCTCAAGACCATCGTATCGGATAACTGACTAGAAGACAGCGCTGCAACCGCGGCGCGTCAGAGTGACGGGAGCATCGACTATGACTGAAGAAATCAAGGAACTGAAGCGCCGCATGGACGGCGCGGTTTCCGCATTCAAGCACGATATCGCATCGTTGCGCACTGGCCGCGCCTCGGCCAACATTCTGGACCCGGTCACGGTCGAAGCCTATGGCTCGCGCTTGCCATTGAACCAGGTTGCTAATATTACCGTGCCCGAGCCGCGGATGCTTTCGGTATCCGTCTGGGACAAGTCGATGGTCGGCGCGACGGATCGCGCCATCCGCGAATCGAATCTCGGCCTCAACCCGATCGTCGACGGACAGAACTTGCGCATTCCGCTGCCGGAACTCAATGAAGAGCGCCGCAAGTCGCTGGTCAAGGTCGCCCATGACTATGCGGAAAAGAGCAAGGTCGCGATTCGCCATGTGCGCCGTGACGGCATGGAAGGGCTCAAGAAGGCCGAAAAGGACGGCGTCCTGAGCCAGGATGACAGCCGTGCGCAGTCCGAACGTGTACAGAAGATGACGGATGAGATGATTTCCGAGATCGACCGCTTGCTTGCGGACAAGGAAAAGGAAATCATGCAGGTTTAGGGCGTTCTCCTGCGCCCCTGGAGACCAGACGGATAATGTCGGAACCAGCATTCTTGAGCATGCCAGAACATGTTGCGATCATCATGGATGGCAACGGCCGTTGGGCAAAGCAGCGAGGGCTGCCGCGTGCAATGGGTCACCGCAAAGGTGTGGAGGCCGTTCGCGAGACCGTGCGCGCCGCCGGGGATGCAGGCATTAAATACCTGACGCTCTTTGCCTTTTCTTCAGAGAACTGGCGCCGGCCGGAAGCCGAGGTCACAGACCTGATGGGGTTGCTGAAGGCCTTCATCAGGCGGGATCTCGCGGAACTGCATGCGCAGAACGTGCGGATCAAGATCATCGGCGACAGGCAGAGCCTCCGCAGCGATATTCTCAACCTTCTGCTCGAGGCTGAGGAGACGACGCGCGACAACACGGCGCTGACCCTGGTTATTGCCTTCAACTATGGCTCGCGCGACGAGATCGCCCGAGCCATGACGAGCGTTGCCAGGGATATCGAGGCCGGACGGCTGCAGGCGGGGGACATCACGCCCGAACTCATCAATGCGCGGCTGGACACAGCCGGCATTCCCGATCCCGACCTCATCATTCGCACCAGCGGCGAAGAGCGGCTCTCGAACTTCCTTCTCTGGCAGGCGGCCTATTCCGAATTCGTCTTCGTGCCGGAGTACTGGCCGGATTTCAGCCGCGAACTCTTTTATGCCGCACTTGAGAAATTCGCGGCGCGCGATCGCCGGTTCGGGGGCATTTCGGCGCAGGCGGCCGCAGTAGGTAGCTGATGCAGCAGGAACTGAAACTTCGCGTCGTTTCAGGCGTCGTTCTGGCAATCATCGTGCTTGCGGCGACATGGTACGGCGGCTTTGCCTTCCGGTTGCTGTCGGCTGTGATCGGCCTGCTCATCTATTATGAATGGTCGACGATCACGCGGTTGCAAGGCGAACAACCGGTTGCGAATGCAGCGGGCTGGATAGGGCAGGCGGCGATTGCCGTTGCGATCCTGCTCGGCCGCTTCGATTTTGCGCTGAGCTTGCTTGTCTTTTTCTTCGCTGTCGCGATCGGCTTCGTTGTCGCCCGCAGTGCCAACTGGTGGTTTCCGGCAGGCGTGGTCTACGCGGGATTGACCGGCATCGCGCTGGCCGAGATCCGGGGTGCCGACACCGCCGGACTGCATGCAATGCTCTTCGTCTTCGCCGTGGTTTGGGCCACCGACATTCTTGCCTATTTCGTTGGGCGTGCAATCGGCGGGCCGAAGCTAGCGCCCAGGATTTCACCGGGAAAGACACAATCGGGTGCCCTGGGAGGTGCGGTCTCGGCCGTTGTCGCCGGCAGTCTCGTCGCCTATTTCTTCATCCCGGAGGCGGATTGGCTGATGGCGGCTGCCGTCGCCTTCATTCTTTCCGTCTGCAGCCAGGCGGGCGATCTGTTTGAATCTTTCATCAAGCGCCGGTTCGGCGTAAAAGATTCCAGCCGTCTCATTCCGGGACACGGCGGCGTTATGGACCGGGTCGATGGGCTGATTGTCGCTTGTTTTGCGGCGTTCTTGCTCGCGACATTATTTTCCCTGATAAAAGGGGATGGCATGGCGCCGCTCGGCGCCGCCTTGTTCGGTCTCTGATAAATGCGTGAGCGCAGCGGAAGGATTTCATGGAAGGCTTGACCAGTATATTCGGCTTTCTGACGGGCTACATCATTCCCTTCGTCGTGGTTCTGTCGCTGCTCGTCTTTGTGCACGAGATGGGGCACTATCTCGTCGGCCGCTGGAGCGGCATTCGCGTGCTTGCCTTTTCGGTCGGTTTCGGACCGGAGATCGCGGGCTTTACCGACCGGCATGGCACACGGTGGAAGATCTCGGCGATTCCGCTTGGCGGCTACGTGCGCTTTTTCGGCGACGAAGATGCGTCGAGCAAGCCTGATATGGACAAGCTCAAAACGATGTCGCCAGAGGACCGTGAGCGTTCATTTGCAGGGGCGAAGCTCTGGAAGCGGGCGGCGACCGTAGCGGCCGGTCCGATCGCCAATTTCCTGCTTGCGATCATCATCTTTGCAACGCTTTTTTCGATCTACGGCCGTTCGGTCGCCGACCCCGTCGTTGCCGAAGTGAAGCCGCAAAGCGCTGCAGCCGAAGCTGGCATATTGCCCGGCGACCTGCTCTTTGCGATCGACGGCGCGAAAGTCGAGACCTTCGATGATGTGCGGCGCTACGTCAGCATCCGTCCGGAACAGCGGATTGTGGTCACGATCGAGCGAAACGGCGAGAAGATGGACCTGCCGATGGTGCCGAAGCGCACCGACATGACCGACCAGTTTGGTAACAAGATCGAGATCGGCCTGATCGGCATCGTCACGAACCAGGAAGTCGGCCATTTCCGCGTGCAGACGTATACGCCGCTCGCGGCGCTGCGGGAGGGTACGGTCCAGACCTGGTATATCGTCACCGGCACCTTCAAGTATATCGGCAATCTCTTTGAGGGCTATATGAAGCCTGATCAGCTCGGAGGTCCCATCCGCGTAGCGCAAGCTTCGGGCCAGATGGCAACGCTAGGTGTTGCTGCCTTGCTTCAGCTCGCTGCAGTATTGTCGGTTTCCATCGGACTACTGAATTTGATGCCAGTTCCGGTACTTGATGGCGGCCATCTGATGTTCTATGCGATTGAGGCAGTTAGGGGAAAACCTTTGGGAGCATCGGCTCAGGAAATTGCATTCCGCATTGGCTTGGCTATGGTCCTTTCCCTGATGGTTTTTGCTACCTGGAATGACATCAGCGCGTTGATTGGCTGACGCGCTTGGTGGAGGGAAATTACCGTTTATTTACGATGTTTCAAAGCTGTAGTGGCGAATGGGTCACGCTTCGAAATGAAGTAAACAGAAATTAACTCGCTACCTTGCTTGTAGGGCAAAAGCGGGTAAAACGACACACGTGCCGGAATCGGGTTCGCCCGGAGACGGGGACGAGAAAAAAGGTAATGGGTGAAATGAAGGCTGGTTCAAGATTTTTGAACGCAGTATCGGCGGTTGCGCTGTCTGCAGGTATCGTTGCTTCGGGCGCAGGTGCAATTACGATCGTTTCCGCGACTGCTGCGGAAGCAGCCGTTATCCAGCGTATCGACGTGCGCGGAGCCAGCCGCGTTGGCGCCGAAGCCGTCCGGTCCAATCTTACGATCACCCCCGGCAAGAGTTTTTCAAACACCGACATCGATGACTCGGTGAAGCAGCTCTACGGCACCGGCTATTTCTCCGACGTGAAGATTTCGGTCTCCGGTAGCACGCTCGTCGTTACCGTCGAGGAAGCTCAGCTCGTCAATCAGGTCGTCTTCAACGGCAACCGCAAGATCAAGGACGACAAGCTTGCGACCGTGGTGCAGACACACGCAGCCGGTCCTTACAACGATGCGCAGATCCAGGCAGACATCGCGGCGATCAAGGAAGCCTACGCTGCGACCGGCCGTAGTGAAGTTCAGGTGACGACGCAGGTCGTTCCGCTCGGCGAAGGCCGCGTGAACCTTGCCTTCGTCATCGATGAAGGCGATCGCACGAAGATCGCAGGTATCAATTTCGTAGGCAATAACGCCTACAGCTCCAGCCGCCTCGCTGCCGTAATCAGCACCAAGCGCTCGAACTTCCTGTCGTTCCTGACCCGCAAGGACGTTTACAACGAAGATCGCCTTCATGCCGACGAAGAGGCGCTGCGCCAGTTCTATTTCAACCGCGGTTATGCCGACTTCAAGATTATCTCTTCGGACGCCTCTTTCGACGAGACCACCAACAAGTACACGCTGACCTTCAATATGGAGGAGGGGCCGCGTTACAACTTTGGTCCCATCACCGTGCAGTCGACGGTCGAGGGCGTCAGCGCCGATCAGCTTCAAGGCCTGGTGACGACGCACGAGGGCGAGGTCTATAGCGCCAAGGACGTCCAGCGATCCATCGAAGCCATTTCGGACCAGGTTGCTTCGGCGGGCTACCCATTCGCGCGTGTGACGCCTCGCGGCAATCGCGATCTCGGCAACAATACCATCGGTGTCGAATATCTCGTCGATCAGGGCGAGCGTGCTTACATCGAACGCATCGAGATTCGCGGTAACAGCCGCACGCGTGACTACGTCATCCGTCGCGAGTTCGACATGAGCGAAGGCGACGCCTTCAATCAGCAGATGATCACCAAGGCGAAGCGTCGTCTTGAGGCGCTCGGCTTCTTCTCGTCGGTCAATATCACGACCCAGCCCGGCAGTTCGCCTGACCGCGTCGTGGTCGTCGTCGATGTTCAGGATCAGTCGACGGGTTCGTTCGGTATCGGTGCCGGTTACGCCGCTGGCGGCGACGGCCTGCTCCTGGAAGCCTCTATCGAGGAAAAGAACTTCCTCGGTCGCGGCCAATACATCAGGGTTTCTGCTGGTGGCGGCGTCGAAGGATCGCAGTCTTACGGCTTGAGCTTCACTGAGCCTTACTTCCTGGGTTATCGTCTGGCGACCGGCTTCGACCTCAATCACAGCCAAACCTCGAGCAACGACAACTACGACTATACGGAAGACAGCGCCATTCTTCGTACGACGGCGCCGATCACGGAAGATCTGGCGACGACGTTCCGCTACAACTTCAAGCGGATGGATTACGACGCCGACGGCAACGACCTGAGCGATCTGTCTGACACCTATCAGCACCTGGTCACTGACGGGCCGTGGATCCGTTCATCGGTTTCCAACACGCTCACCTACAACACGCTCGATGACATGACGCTGCCGCGTGAAGGCGTGTACGCGACGCTGACGAACGAAATTGCCGGTTTGGGCGGCGATTCGCAGTACTACAAGATCTACGGCAAGGCGCGGTATTATCATCTGCTGGCCGATGATGCCGATATCATTGGATCGGTTGCTGCTGGCGCAGGCTATGTTGTCGGCTTCGGAAGCGATTTGAACGTCTTCGACCAGTTCACGCTCGGTAATAATGATATCCGCGGCTTCGAGAACAAGGGTATCGGCCCGCGTATTGCTGGCTCCAACGACGACCCGCTCGGCGGCACGACGTATTTCACCGTGTCGGCGGAAGCGACGTTCCCGATGCCGCTCTTCCCGCGTGACTTCGGTCTGCGCGGTGCGGTGTTTGCCGATGCCGGTACGCTTTTCGGCAACGACGTTACGCTGCGCGGCAACGATAAGTTGGAAGGCGACAATGCGGATCTCCGTGCGTCCGTGGGTCTCGGTATCGTCTGGCAGTCGCCGTTCGGCGCACTGCGCGTCGATTACGCGATCCCGGTCGTGAAGGAAGATTTCGACAAGACGCAGTACTTCAAGTTTGGCATCAACAACCAATTCTGATATCGGCAATCCAGAATCGAAAACTGGAGCTTTGCCGGTGGTGCAGAACAATTTTTTTCCGTCCGGAGATGGCGTCAGACTTTCGGAGCTGGCGCATCATCTCGGGGCGGAACTAGCCAATCCTGATAGCGGCGATGTCCTCATCCGCTCCGTAGCGCCGATCAACCGCGCGAAAGCGGGGGACCTTTGCTACATCATCTCGCGCAAGAGCCGTGCCGAGCTTGAAACCACTCAGGCCTCTGCGGTTCTTTGCGATCCTGCCATCAGTTCAGCCGTGCCGCCGCACATTCCGGTTCTGTTGTCGAAGAATCCGCATGCCGCTTTCGCCATCGCCGGCGGGCTCCTGCATCCGGAGGCGCTTCAGCCGGTCGCGCTCGTATCTTCCGCAACCGACGTTTCGCCGAGCGCAGTGGTCGATCCGACCGCGCGGCTCGAGCCGGGCGTGATCGTAGAGCCTTTTGCCGTCATCGGGGCCAACGCCGAAATCGGCCAGGGTACGCGTATCGGTGCCAGTGCCCTCATCGGCCCAGGAGTGAAGATTGGCCGCGATTGCACGATCGCGGGCGGCGCCAGCATTCTCTGCGCTCTGCTGGGCAACCGTGTGATCGTGCACAATGGCGCACGTATCGGCCAGGATGGCTTCGGCTACGCGCCAGGGCCGCAAGGCATGATCAAGATCGTTCAGATCGGCCGCGTCATTATCCAGGACAATGTTGAAATTGGCGCAAATACGACGATTGATCGCGGTACAATGGACGATACGGTGATCGGCGAAGGGACCAAGATCGACAATCAGGTCCAGATTGGCCATAACGTCAAGATCGGACGCCATTGCGCGATTGTTTCGCAGGTCGGCATAGCCGGCAGCACGATCATAGGAAACGGCGTTCAGATCGGCGGCCAGGCAGGACTTAATGGCCATATCGTGATAGGCGATGGCGCGCAGATCGCGGCAAAAAGCGGCGTCATCCAAAGCATTCCCGCCGGAGAGCGATACGGCGGCATTCCGGCGCGCGGGCTCACAAGACTGGAGAGAAGAATGACTGAGGGGGCCAAAGCGTCGCTTTCGTCGGCGGACATCATGGAGATCATGAAGCTTCTGCCGCATCGCTACCCGTTTTTGCTGGTCGATAAGATCGTTGAGATCGACGGCGATGAATCCGCGATCGGCATCAAGAATGTGACGGCCAACGAGCCGCATTTCACCGGCCATTTTCCCGAATCGCCCATAATGCCCGGTGTTTTGCTGATTGAAGGCATGGCGCAGACGGCAGGCGCCATCTGTGCGCGCAAGGATGGAACGAACGGCAACCTGGTCTACTTCATGACCATCGACAATGCGCGTTTCCGCAAGCCCGTGATTCCGGGCGATCGGGTCGAGTTTCATGTGAAGAAGCAGAAGCAGCGCGGCAATATCTGGAAATTCCATTGCGACGCCAAGGTGGACGGCGGCCTGGTCGCGGAAGCCGATATCGGCGCGATGATCCTGCGCAGGGAAGATGCATGAGCACGATCGCCGCAAGCGCCCGCATCCATGCCATGGCTGTTGTCGAGGACGGCGCCGTGATAGGCGAAGGCGTGACGATCGGACCGTTCTGCCATGTTGGTCCCAAAGTCGTCCTTCACGATAACGTCGAGTTGCTGGCGCACGCTGTAGTGACCGGCAAGACCGAGATCGGCAAAGGCACGCGAATCTTTCCGATGGCGGTCATAGGCGGTGATCCGCAGAGTGTGCACCATGGCGGAGAAGAGACCACGCTCACCGTTGGTGAAAATTGCATCATCCGCGAAGGCGTGACGATGAATACCGGGACCGTCGATTTCGGCGGCAAGACGATCGTCGGCAACAACAACCTGTTCCTTGCCAATTCGCACGTCGCCCATGACTGCCAAGTCGGCAGCAACGTCATCATGTCGAATAATGTCATGCTTGCCGGGCATGTAACGATTGAGGATCGGGTTATTCTCGGCGGTGGATCGGCGGTTCATCAGTTCACGCGCGTCGGCCGTCAGGCCTTCGTCGGCGGCCTTTCCGCCGTCAGCTACGATGTCATCCCCTACGGCATGCTGAATGGAAATCCCGGCTTGCTCGGCGGTCTTAATGTCGTCGGCATGACGCGTGCCGGGATCGATCGCGCCGTCATCCATACAGTGCGGCGCGCCTACAAGGCGATCTTCGAGGGCTCCGGATCGATCCGCGACAACGCGGCGGCGATCCGCGACGAATACGCCGATTGCGAGCAAGCGATGCACATCCTCGACTTCATCGCCGCCGAGAGCGATCGCGCGTTGTCATCGCCGACACGAGGACAGAAAGGCTGACCCTTGTCTCCCGCCGGTGATACCGACAAAGGCCGTCTGGCGATCATTGCGGGGAACGGTCTTCTGCCCTCCTACGTCGCCGAGGCGGCGCGGGCAGCCGGCGAGAATCCATTTGTGATCTCGTTGAAGGGAGAGCTCGACCGGTCATGGGAGGGCTACGACCATGCGGTGATCGGCGTCGGTGATTTCGCGGCACTGGACGGACTTTTCAATCGTCACAACATCACCCGTGTGGTGATGTCGGGCGGCGTTCGCAGGCGTCCCGAATGGCGGGAGGTGCGGCCGACCTGGCGGACGATCGCGAAGATGCCGGCCGTGGTGCGGACCCTGCTTTCGGGCGGCGACGACACGGTGCTGCAGATGGTTATCAAGCTCATCGAGGATAACGGCCGCCGGGTCATTGGTGCGCAGGACATTGCGCCGGACTTGCTGGCGGCTGTTGGGTCGATCGGCGCCCTGTCGCCGGGAGAGGACGACAAAACCGATATCCTGAAGGCTGCACAAGCCGCCGAGGCGCTCGGCGCGCTCGACGTCGGGCAGGGTGCTGTCTCGGTCGGCGGGCGCATTGTGGCGCTGGAAGGCGTCGAGGGGACCGACGGCATGCTTGAGCGTGTTGCTGCGCTGCGGGCTGCCGGGCGGGTCTCGCCGCGCCGGCGCGGCGTACTGGTTAAGCTCTGCAAGCCGCAGCAGGATATTCGCGCCGACCTGCCGTCGATCGGGCTGTCGACCGTGACAAACGCGAAGAAGGCCGGGTTGGCGGGCATTGCCATTGAGGCCGGCCGCGCGCTTGTGCTAGATCGGCAGACAGTGATCAAGGCGGCCGACGAGGCGGGACTCTTTGTCTGCGGACTCGATCGCGGCTTGCCGTCATGGGGGCTGCAATGAAGCTCGCGATCGTCGCCGGTGAAGTTTCCGGAGATCTTCTCGGGGCCGATCTCGTGGCGGCGCTGAAGCGAAGACAGCCTGGAATCGAGTTGGTCGGCGTCGGCGGCGACGCGTTGGAGGCGCAGGGGTTAAGGTCGCTCTTCGACTTCTCCGAACTTTCGATCATGGGCATCACACAGGTGCTCGGTAAGCTTCCGAAGCTTGTTGCGCTCATCAGGCAGACGGCGGCTGCGATCATCGCGGCAAGGCCAGATGTTCTGGTCATCATCGACAGTCCCGATTTCACGCATCGCGTGGCTAAACGAGTCCGCGAAGCCTTGCCGGATTTGCCGGTCATCAATTATGTCTGTCCCAGTGTATGGGCGTGGAAAGAATATCGCGCGCAAGCGATGCTGGGCTATGTCGACCACGTGTTGGCCGTTCTGCCGTTCGAGCCACAAGTGATGGAGCGGCTGGGCGGGCCGCCGACGACCTATGTCGGTCACCGGTTGACGGCTGATCGGGATCTCGTCGCCGCGAGGGGCCGTCGCGTCGCGCGTGGGATTTCAGGCGACCGCCAGAAAACCATCATGCTGCTGCCCGGGTCGCGCTCGACAGAGATCACGAGGCTAATGCCCTATTTCGAGGCCGCCGTGAACGAGCTCGTTGCACGAAACGGCGGCATGCGTTTTGTCATGCCGACCGTCAGCCGCCGCGAAGCTGTCGTCCGCGAACTGGTCGGAAAGTGGAAGGTCCAGCCCGACATCCTGATCGGGAATGATGCAAAATGGCGCGCCTTTGGCGAGGCAGACGCAGCACTCGCCGCATCCGGCACAGTCGTCCTCGAGTTGGCTCTGACCGGCGTTCCGACCGTCTCGACATACAAGACGGACTGGATCATGACAATGCTGACCTCCCGGATAAAAACCTGGACGGCATCAATTCCAAATCTGATCGCCGACTACGCCGTGGTGCCGGAATATTTCAACGACGTCTTGCGCGGCGGCGGTCTTGCCCGCTGGATGGAGCAACTGTCGCAGGACACGCTGCAGCGGCGCGCGATGGTGGAGGGCTTCGACCTCGTCTGGCAGCGCATGCAGACCGAAAAACCGCCTGGCGAGCGGGCGGCGGATGTTGTTCTCGACGTTCTGGACAAGAAAAAACCCGGTCATCACTGACCGGGTTTTTTGTCGGGCGAGGCGGCTTAGCGCTTCGAAACCGGCACGTAATCGCGCTGCGGTTCACCCACATAAAGCTGGCGCGGACGGCCGATACGCTGCTGCGGATCTTCGATCATCTCGTTCCACTGGGCGATCCAGCCAACGGTGCGCGCCAGAGCGAAGAGAACGGTGAACATCGTCGTGGGGAAGCCCAGAGCCTTCAGCGTGATGCCGGAATAGAAGTCGATGTTCGGATAGAGCTTCTTCTCGATGAAGTATTCATCGGTCAGCGCAATGCGCTCGAGTTCCATCGCGACTTCGAGAAGCGGATCGTCCTTGATGCCAAGTTCGCCGAGAACTTCATGCGTCGTCTTCTGCATGATCTTGGCGCGCGGATCGTAGTGCTTGTAGACGCGGTGACCGAAGCCCATCAGGCGGAACGGATCATTCTTGTCCTTGGCACGGCCGATGTATTCCGGAATGCGGTCGACCGAGCCGATTTCCGAAAGCATGTTGAGCGCTGCTTCGTTTGCACCGCCGTGTGCCGGACCCCAAAGGCAGGCAATGCCGGCTGCGATGCAGGCAAACGGATTGGCGCCCGAGGAACCGGCGAGACGAACCGTCGAGGTCGATGCGTTCTGCTCGTGATCGGCATGCAGGATGAAGATGCGATCCATGGCGCGCGAGAGAACCGGATTGACGGTGTATTCTTCGCAAGGAACGGCAAAGCACATGCGCAGGAAGTTCGACGCATAGTCGAGATCGTTCTTCGGATAAACGAAGGGCTGGCCGATATGGTACTTGTAGGCCATGGCGGCAAGCGTCGGCATCTTTGCGATCATGCGCAGGCTTGCGACCATGCGCTGATGCGGATCGGTGATGTCGGTCGAGTCGTGATAGAAGGCCGACAGCGCGCCGACACAGCCGCACATCACAGCCATCGGATGCGCATCGCGGCGGAAGCCGGTGAAGAACCGCGACATCTGCTCATGCACCATCGTGTGATGCGTGACGCGATAATCGAAATCCTTTTTCTGAGCAGCCGTCGGCAATTCGCCGTAGAGCAGCAGATAGCAGACTTCGAGGAAGTCGCCATGTTCGGCGAGCTGTTCGATCGGATATCCGCGATGCAGCAGAACGCCTTCGTCGCCGTCGATATAGGTGATCTTTGATTCACAGGCCGCGGTCGAGGTAAAACCAGGGTCGTACGTGAAGGCACCGGTGTTTTTATAGAGTGCACCAATATCGATGACGTCCGGCCCGATCGTCCCGCTTTTCACGGAAAGATTGGCGGACTTCTCGCCGATTTTGATTGTTGCGCTTTGATCAGTCATGGTGATCCTCCAACTGGCGGGGGCGGCGCCATAAAAGCGCCACAGGGGTTAAGCGTCCTCAGCGATTGCTATATGATCGAGACGCTAATGCCAAGTTACCGTGACGTCATTTTGTGCATCGCAGTATCAACTTTTGGGCACTGCTGCGATGACAGAAATGCATAGCGGAAGCCGATGCTTGGCTCGGCTTTTTCAGGCTGCATGTGTTTGTCTTTTTTCCGTCATTTATTTATTGCTGAAACCCTCTCTAGACGGCATTCTGGTTGTATTTTAAGGCGCTGCCGGACTGGGGTACATGCCGGAGTTGAGAACGAGCGAAACGCACATCGGCTCGTCAGCAGGTGTTGCAGACAAGCTGCCGCGCGGACGTCTCCCCGCGCCGGTCGACGCTGCGCGATGGCACTTGCAGCGCACGCAAAACAATCGCCCGCGGCTAGCTGCCGTTCCCCAGATGCGCGTACATCTCCAGGCCTCTGTTCTGCGGATGGCGGGCGAGGAAACGGCGCATGGCGCACGGCTGCTGTTTGCGCCCGTCTTTCTGGGGCTGGGTGCGGCAATCTGGTTTGTCGCCGGCGGCGGCGTTTCAATGCGCTCCTCGGGCCTCTGCCTGTTTTTTATGCTTGCGGCGCTCGCCGTGACGAATCGCAACCGTGAGGTGCTGCGCGCTGTCCTGACGGCGCTTGCGCTCATCCTTTGCGGCATATTGGCCGCGCAATTCGAGACGCGGCGCGCGGCAACGCTGATGCTCGATTCCGCCGTGACCACGACGCTGACCGGCCGGGTCGAGCGGCGGGAAGGCGATGGCCGCGGCGGATGGCGTTACGTTCTATCTGTCCGGGCCACGGAGCAGCCGTTGTTGAAGCGGCCGCCGGCGCGGGTTACCGTCGTTGCACGAGGGCGGAAAGCCGAGTTCGAGACCGGCACCTGGCTGAAGGGCAGGGCGCGATTGACGCCCCCGGCCGGGCCAGCGCTCCCGGGCTTGAACGACTTTGCCGTCAAGACCTATTTTGACGGCATCGGCGCCAACGGCTTTTTCTATGGTGCGCCAGTGCCGGTGCCACCGGGGCAGGAGGACGCTCGAAATTTCGGCGAAAATTGGCTGGAATGGCTCTATCGCCTGCGCAGCAGTATTGGCGATCGCATAAGGTCGATCCTGCCCGGTGACACCGGTGCTTTTGCCGCCGCGCTGGTGACGGACGAGCGCCGGGCAATTTCCAGCGAGACGACAGAGGCACTCCGTCAGTCCGGTCTTGCCCATATCATCGCAATCTCCGGGCTCAACATGGCGCTGTCGGCGGGTATTTTCTTTGTCGGATTCCGTTCGATACTCAGCCTCTTTCCGGGTGTCGCTCAGGCCTATCCGACGAAAAAGATTGCGGCGGCGGGTGCTCTGGCGGCGGTGACGGCCTACTTCTTGATCTCAGGTTTTGCCGTTTCGGCCGAACGCGCCTTCATCATGATGGCAATCATGCTGGTTGCAGTCTTCTTCGACCGGCCCTCCATCAGCCTCCGCAATGTCGCGCTTTCGGCACTCCTCATCATCTCAATCTCGCCCTCCGAAATCATGGGTCCGAGCTTTCAGATGTCCTTTGCCGCCACTCTGGCGCTGGTCGCGGGATATGCGCTTTGGAAGGAGCGGCCGATGCGCGAAAGCCCTTTTTCAAAAATGCGATCGCTTCGGCTGTTGGTTTCCGTTTCCGGTTTTCTCGGCGGAATCCTGCTCACATCCGTCATCGGCGGCTTTTCGACAGCATTGTTCTCGATCGAGCATTTCCACCGGCTGACGGCCTACGGTCTGCCGGCCAACCTCGCGGCCATGCCGATCATTTCCTTCGTCATCATGCCTGCAGGCCTGCTTGCCATGCTGCTGATGCCCTTCGGGCTAGACGTGCTGCCGTGGAAGGTGGTGGGTTTCGGTCTCGATCTCGTAATCGCGGTTGCCAAGACGGTGTCGTCCTGGGGCGGCGACATCGGCGTGGGCAGGCTGCCCGGCTGGTATTTTCCGGCAGCGGTCGCCGGCTTCCTGCTGCTCACGCTGCTGCGCACCCGGCTTAGGCATATGGGAACAGCGATCATCGCCGGTTCAACGCTTGCCGTTGCGCTCATGCCCGGTAGAGCCGCGCCAGATGTCGTGATTGCCGAAGATGGAAGTCTTGTTGCAATCGTCAGGCAATCCGCTCTCGCCTCCAACCGCGAACGCCCGCCGGATTTCATTTTCGACCAGTGGAAACGAGCGCTGGTTATCGATGACCACCGGCCGCCAAAATTGCTTGATACCGCCTCGGCCCCGCCTTCGGCAAAAGACGGGGAGAGATTGAGGCTTTCTCCGACGCAACAGGAAGAAGCAAGAGATGCGATGCGGAACGCCGCTTCGGCAGGCCATTTCACCTGCGTCAAAAAAGCCTGGTGCACGGCAGAGCTCGAGAACGGCTCCATCCTCGCAGTGATCGAAAATGCGGCCTATTTCGGCCCGGCTTGCGACACAGCGGATATCGTCGTGACGCCGGTCAAGCTGCGGTCCGGCACCTGCCGATCCGGAGCAATGCTGTTTACCGGCGAAACCCTGAGGAAAACCGGCGCCGTCGAGTTACGCTTTGGAAACGGCGCCGCAGACGTCACAACCGCTTTCGAAACACTCGACCGCCCCTGGAGCCGGCACCGCGCCTATGATTGGCGCAGTGGCACATTTGCCGGGGATGCGTTGCCGGTTAGTGATAGCGGCGAATGAGGCCGACGAGCTTGCCTTGAACCTTGACGCGGTCCGGCCCGAAGATACGTGTCTCATATGCCGGGTTTGCGGCTTCAAGCGCGATCGAGGCTCCCTTGCGGCGGAACCGCTTGAGGGTCGCTTCCTCGTCATCGACCAGTGCGACAACGATGTCGCCGGGGTTTGCGGTATTTGAATTGCGGATAATGACCGTATCGCCGTCGAAGATGCCGGCGTCGATCATCGAATCGCCCTTGACCTCAAGTGCGTAGTGCTCGCCCGACCCCAGCATATCGGCGGGGACGGTGATGTCGTGGGTATTGTTCTGGATTGCCGAGATCGGCACGCCGGCCGCGATGCGGCCCATGACGGGAACGGAAACAGCACTGTTGTTGTCTTCGTTCGCCGGCTTCGGCGGGGCTGCTACCGGCTGCGGTTTGCCGAGGCTACCCTCGATGACGCTTGGCGAAAAGCCGCGGCGCGGCTGAATGCTCGGGCTGTAGGCCTCCGGAAGCTTGATCACCTCAAGTGCGCGAGCCCGGTTCGGTAGGCGACGAATGAAACCACGCTCCTCAAGCGCCGTAATCAGGCGGTGGATGCCGGATTTGGAGGCGAGATCCAGCGCATCCTTCATTTCGTCGAAGGATGGCGGGACGCCGGATTCTTTCATCCGCTCATGAATAAAGAGGAGAAGCTCCTGTTGTTTGCGCGTCAGCATCGAAGTTTAACCCCAGATTCGTGAAACAAAGCCAGAACAGACACTATATGTTCCATATGTGTTCCGCAAGTACCTAAATTTCGGTAAAACTTTTTCTGAAGTGCATTCATTTTGGGACTTTTTGTTTGCCGGGTCACCGCTTGCAGCTTGCATCGGGGGAACAGGCCGCGCAAATCTGGAGCACTGGAAAAATGGAGACGCGCCCGATGCCTCATCCACTGGATCACCTTGTCCTACCGGTCACGGACATCGACCTGGCGCGCGAGCGGCTGGGAAGGCTGGGATTTACCATTGCGCCAGAGGGCGGCCACCCGTTCGGAACGGAGAACGCTTGCATCTTCTTTGCCGACAAGACCTATCTCGAGCCGCTTGGTATCGAGAATGCGAAGAAATGTGAAACATCCGTGCGCGGGGGCAATGTTTTTGTGGCGCGCGACCAGGCTTTTCGCTTCCGGTGCGGCAATGACGGGTTTTCTGCGGTCGCTTTTAGCACAGAGGATGCGGACGCCGATCATTCTGCCTTCATGAATGCCAGGCAGAGCGGCGGCGACATGCTGGAGTTTTCGCGTCCGATCGAAATGCCGGATGGCTCGCAATCGACCGGCGCCTTCAAGCTCGCTTTTGCGGCCGATCTCAGGGCGCCGGATTTCTTTCTCTTTGCCTGCCAGCGCATCAATGCCTTTCCCGCCAACCATGACGCGCTGGAAAAACACGAAAATGGCGTAGCCGGTATTCGGGAGGTCGTGCTAAGCGCGCCGGAGCCAGAAGCGTTTGGCTCTTTCGTCCAACTGGCGGCGTCCGGGGCAAAGGTAGAGAGCACCAGTTTCGGCCTCGCAGTCACAACTCCCAACGTCAAAATCAGTCTGCTGTCTCAGGAGGGGATGGAAGCCTATTTCGATGTCGCACAGCCGTTGGCCGACAAGGGGCTCCGCGGCAGCGCCATCGTTTTCCGCACCCGAGATATTACCGTGACAGAGGCCCTTCTGGCTGCTAACGGGATGACCTATACACGCATCAGCAACAGAGTTCTGGTGAAGCCTGCGCCCGGCCAGGGTGCAATCTTCGCCTTTGAGGAGACCCCATGAGCAATACCAACTCCGAAGTCGCAGTCGGCGAAGGCGCCGGGCGCGTTGTGTTTTCCAACAGCGGCCGGCTGTCGCTGATTGCCGGTCCCTGCCAGATGGAAAGCCGCGAGCACGCCTTCATGGTCGCCGGCGTTTTGAGCGAACTCTGCAAGAAGCTCGGCATCGGCCTCGTTTACAAGTCGTCCTTCGACAAGGCGAACCGCACGTCGCTTTCCGCCCAGCGCGGCATCGGGCTTGAAACGTCGCTGGAAGTCTTCGCCGATCTGAAAAAGGAGTTCGGTTTTCCGGTGTTGACCGATGTCCATACGGAAGAGCAATGCGCGGAAGTCGCTACGGTGGTCGATATCCTGCAGATCCCTGCCTTCCTCAGCCGTCAGACGGACCTTCTGGTAGCCGCCGCCAAGACTGGCCGGGCAATCAACGTCAAGAAGGGCCAGTTCCTGGCGCCGTGGGATATGAAGAACGTCCTCGGCAAGCTGAATGCGACCGGCAATCCGAACATCCTGCTTTGCGAGCGCGGTGCCTCCTTCGGCTACAACACGCTGGTTTCCGACATGCGCTCACTGCCGATCATGGCGGCGATGGGCGCGCCGGTGATTTTCGACGCTACCCATTCGGTGCAGCAGCCGGGCGGGCAGGGTGGTTCGTCAGGCGGGCAGCGCGAATTCGTGGAAACGCTGGCGCGCGCCGCTGTCGCCGTCGGTGTTGCCGGCGTCTTCATCGAGACACATGAGAATCCCGACAACGCCCCGTCCGACGGCCCGAACATGGTCCATCTGAAGGACATGCCGCGGCTTCTCGAAAAGCTGCTGGCGTTCGACGCAATCGCGAAGAACTGACGTTCAAAAGTCTGACATGATCGTGTAATAGGCCACGTACGATCGCTGCAGCGGAGGACGCTCAAAGCGCCATTGTAATTTGCGCGTCTTCGATTAAGACGATTTCAAACGATTTAACCGCCACCGAGCAGGAGAAACCATGACTGCAATTACCGACATTATTGCCCGCGAGATTCTTGACAGCCGTGGCAATCCGACCGTTGAAGTCGATGTCTATCTCGAAGACGGCAGCATGGGCCGGGCGGCGGTGCCGTCGGGCGCTTCGACCGGCGCCCACGAAGCCGTTGAAGTTCGCGACGGCGGCAAGCGCTATCTCGGCAAGGGCGTGGAAAAGGCCGTCGAGGCCGCCAATACCGAAATCTTCGATGCGATCGGCGGCATCGACGCCGAGAACCAGATCCAGATCGACAACATCATGATCGAACTGGATGGCACGCCGAACAAATCGCGCCTCGGCGCCAATGCCATCCTCGGCGTATCGCTCGCCGTCGCCAAGGCCGCCGCCCAGGCTGCCGGTCTGCCGCTCTACCGCTATGTTGGCGGCGCCAGCGCCCATCTGCTGCCCGTCCCGATGATGAACATCATCAACGGCGGCGCCCATGCCGACAACCCGATCGACTTCCAGGAATTCATGATCCTGCCGGTTGGCGCCGATTCGATCCGCGAAGCTGTGCGCATGGGTTCGGAAGTGTTCCACGTCCTCAAGAAGGAACTGTCGGCTCAGGGCCACAATACCAACGTCGGCGACGAAGGCGGTTTTGCACCGGGTCTGAAGAGTGCGCCCGAAGCCCTCGATTTCATCATGAAGTCGATCGAGAAAGCCGGCTACAAGCCGGGTGAAGACATTTTCCTCGGTCTCGATTGCGCCTCGACCGAATTCTTCAAGGACGGCAAGTACGTGCTTGAAGGCGAGGGCCGCACGCTGGAATCCGGCGCCATGGCCGAATACCTCGCCGAACTCGTCGGCAAGTATCCGATCATCTCCATCGAAGACGGCATGGCTGAAGACGATTGGGACGGCTGGAAGGCTCTGACCGACCTTGCAGGCAAGACGTGCCAGCTGGTTGGCGACGATCTCTTCGTCACCAACTCGGAGCGCCTGCGTGACGGCATCCGCATGGGTGTCGCCAATTCGATCCTCGTCAAGGTGAACCAGATCGGCTCGCTGACGGAAACGCTGGATGCGGTCAACACCGCGCATAAGGCGGCTTATACCGCCGTCATGTCGCACCGCTCGGGCGAAACCGAAGATTCCACGATTGCCGATCTCGCGGTTGCCAGCAACTGCGGTCAGATCAAGACCGGCTCGCTGTCGCGCTCCGACCGTCTGGCGAAGTACAACCAGCTGATCCGCATCGAAGAGGGCCTCGGCCCGCAGGCCCGCTATGCCGGCCGTTCGATCATCCGCGGCTGATTGCGCTTAGAACTCAACGATTTGAAACCCGCGTCCGACCGGCGCGGGTTTTTCTTGTCCGGAAAATTCATAGTCAACGGACGGTTAATCTCTCGGGGGTAGGCTGATCGGACTAGGTAATGCGTCAGAGCAAGTGTGCGTATGTGGACAAAGCATCATAAGAAGAAAAAGATCGGCCGTTTGGTCGTTCCGGCGATGACCGTCGCCTTTCTCTCCTACTTCGGCTATCATTGCATTCACGGCGACTACGGTCTGCGCGCGACGGAAGTGTTCGAACAGCGCCGCATTGCCCGCGAACGCGATCTCGCGGCGCTCAAGGCGAAGCGCGAACATCTCGAGCAGCAGGTCGCGCTGTTGAGCGACGGCTCGCTGGACAAGGATATGCTGGATGAAAAAGCGCGCTACCAGCTGAATATGTCGCGCGCCGACGAGATCGTGATCTTCAATTCCTACGCCAATTAACCGAAAATCGGTTAATCGACGATTTTTGAGTATTATCAGTAGTTTACCTCAGAATACGAGCCATGCATTTATGGCATTGCTGTGGCTATATTTCTTCCCTATGGTACGCGCCACCCAATAAACGACAAACCCATAGGGAGGGTTGAATGGCGCCGCGAAAGAACGCGACCGTTTCCAGCCGTAAAGCCAGCACAAAATCCGTAGCCAAGGCCTCTAATGGTGGCCCCGTTGCTGATTTCAATCGCGACGAGGAGCTCAAAGCCTATCGCGAGATGCTTCTGATCCGCCGTTTTGAGGAAAAGGCCGGCCAGCTTTACGGCATGGGTTTTATTGGTGGTTTCTGTCACCTCTACATCGGCCAGGAAGCCGTCGTCGTCGGCATGCAGATGGCGCAGAAGGAAGGCGACCAGGTTATCACCGCGTATCGTGACCACGGCCATATGTTGGCAACCGGCATGAACGCGCGCGGCGTCATGGCGGAACTGACCGGACGCCGGGGCGGCTATTCCCGAGGGAAGGGCGGCTCCATGCACATGTTCTCCAAAGAGAAGAACTTCTACGGCGGCCACGGCATCGTCGGCGCACAGGTTTCGCTGGGCACCGGTCTCGCTTTCGCCAACAAGTATCGTGGCAACGACTCTGTGAGTGTCGCCTATTTCGGCGACGGTGCTGCAAACCAGGGCCAGGTTTACGAGAGCTTCAATATGGCAGCACTCTGGAAGCTGCCGATCATCTATATCGTCGAAAACAACCGTTATGCCATGGGCACCTCGACGGCCCGCGCGACGGCACAGTCGAACTACTCGCTGCGCGGCTCGGGCTTCGGCATTCCGGGCATCCAGGTTGACGGCATGGATGTCCGCGCCGTCAAGGCAGCTGCGGACGAGGCTCTGGAGCATTGCCGTTCCGGCAAGGGCCCGATCATCCTCGAAATGTTGACCTACCGCTATCGCGGTCACTCGATGTCCGACCCGGCGAAGTACCGCTCGAAGGAAGAAGTGCAGAAGATGCGCTCCGAGCAGGACCCGATCGAGCAGGTAAAGGCCCGTCTTATCGAGAAAGGTTGGGCTTCCGAAGACGATCTGAAGGCGATCGACAAGGACGTCCGCGATATCGTCGCCGACAGCGCCGATTTCGCCCAGAACGATCCGGAGCCGGATGCATCCGAGCTCTACACCGACATTCTGCTTTAATCGGGGAGGGAACCCATGCCTATCGATATTCTCATGCCCGCCCTCTCTCCGACGATGGAAGAAGGCACGCTTTCCAAGTGGCTCAAGAAGGAAGGTGACAAGGTCACCTCCGGCGACGTGATCGCCGAGATTGAAACCGACAAGGCGACGATGGAAGTCGAAGCCGTTGACGAGGGCGTTATCGGCAAGCTGCTGGTTCCGGCCGGCACTGAAAACGTCAAGGTCAATGCCAAAATCGCGGTCCTCCTGCAGGATGGCGAGTCGGAGTCCGACATTTCGGCCGCTCCTGCTGCCCAGCCCGCGCCGGCCGCTGCCGCTCCGCAAGTCGAAGAGAAGCCTGCCGCCGCTGCCCCGGTTCCCGCTGAGCCGAAGGCGACCGTTCCGAGCGATCCGGACATCCCGGCCGGCACCGAAATGGTGTCGATGACCGTTCGTGAAGCATTACGCGACGCGATGGCCGAGGAAATGCGCGCCGACGACAGCGTCTTTGTCATGGGTGAGGAAGTTGCCGAATACCAGGGCGCCTACAAGGTGACCCAGGGCCTTCTGCAGGAATTCGGCGCGCGCCGCGTCGTCGATACCCCGATCACCGAGCACGGCTTTGCCGGCGTAGGCGTCGGTGCTGCGATGGCCGGCCTGAAGCCGATCGTCGAGTTCATGACCTTCAACTTCGCCATGCAGGCGATCGACCAGATCATCAACTCCGCTGCCAAGACGCTTTACATGTCCGGCGGCCAGATGGGCGCTCCGATTGTCTTCCGCGGCCCGAACGGCGCCGCTGCCCGCGTTGCCGCGCAGCACAGCCAGGACTATGCCGCATGGTACAGCCATGTTCCGGGCCTCAAGGTCGTCATGCCCTACACGGCGGCAGACGCGAAGGGCTTGCTCAAGGCGGCGATCCGTGATCCGAACCCGGTCATCTTCCTTGAAAACGAAATCCTGTACGGCCAGCACTTCGACGTTCCGAAGCTCGACAACTTCGTGCTGCCGATCGGCAAGGCGCGCATCCATCGTCCAGGCAAGGACGCGACCGTCGTTTCGTGGGGCATCGGGATGACCTATGCCACGAAGGCCGCGGCTGAACTCGAAAAGCTCGGCATCGACGTCGAACTGATCGATCTTCGCACCATCCGTCCGATGGACCTGCCTGCTGTCATCGAATCGGTCAAGAAGACCGGGCGTCTGGTTACCGTCGAGGAAGGCTATCCGCAGTCGTCCGTCGGTACCGAAATCGCCACGCGCGTCATGCAGCAGGCCTTCGATTATCTCGATGCGCCGATCCTGACGATTGCCGGCAAGGACGTTCCGATGCCCTACGCCGCCAATCTCGAGAAGCTGGCCCTGCCGAACGTCGGCGAAGTCGTCGATGCCGTGAAGGCCGTTTGCTACAAATAAGGGGAGGGTATTTTCGATGCCTATCAACATCACAATGCCTGCCCTTTCTCCGACGATGGAAGAAGGCAATCTGGCTAAGTGGCTCGTCAAGGAAGGCGACACCGTCAAGTCCGGCGATGTGATCGCTGAGATCGAGACCGACAAGGCGACGATGGAAGTCGAAGCCGTCGATGAAGGCACGGTTGCCAAGATCGTCGTTCCGGCCGGCACCGAAGGCGTCAAAGTCAACGCGCTGATCGCCGTTCTTGCCGGTGAAGGCGAAGACGTTGGTGCTGCGGCGAGCGGTGCTGGTTCCGCTGCACCGGCTCCGAAGGCTGAGGCCGCTGCCGCGCCCAAGGCCGAAACCGCTCCGGCGCAGTCCGCGCCTGCGGCGGCTCCGGTACCGGCAGCAGCCCCTGCGGCAGCGTCGGTCGATGCCAATCGCACCTTCTCCTCGCCGCTCGCACGGCGCCTCGCAAAGGAAGCCGGGATCGATCTCTCCGCGGTTGCCGGCTCCGGTCCGCACGGTCGCGTCGTCAAGAGCGACGTCGAAGCCGCCGTTGCCGGTGGTGGCGCCAAGGCCGCACCGGCTGCTGCCGCTGCACCGCAGGCTGCCGCAGCGCCGGCTCCCGTCGCCAAGGGCGCTTCCGAGGAGGCTGTTCTCAAGCTCTTCGAGCCGGGCTCCTACGAGCTCGTGCCGCACGACGGCATGCGCAAGACGATCGCCCGCCGTCTGGTGGAATCGAAGCAGACTGTTCCCCACTTCTACGTCACCGTCGATTGCGAGCTCGATGCGCTGCTGGCGCTTCGTACCCAGCTCAACGACGCTGCGCCGAAGTCGAAGGACGGTGTTCCGGCCTACAAGCTCTCCGTCAACGACATGGTCATCAAGGCCATGGCGCTCGCGCTGCGCGATGTTCCGGATGCCAACGTCTCCTGGACCGAGAACAACATGGTCAAGCACAAGCATGCCGATGTCGGCGTCGCCGTGTCGATCCCGGGCGGCCTGATCACTCCGATCGTCCGCAATGCGGAAACGAAGACGCTGTCGGTCATCTCCAACGAGATGAAGGATCTCGGCAAGCGCGCCAAAGACCGCAAGCTGAAGCCCGAGGAATACCAGGGTGGTACGACCTCGGTCTCGAACATGGGCATGATGGGCGTGAAGGATTTTGCTGCCGTCATCAACCCGCCGCATGCGACCATCCTTGCCGTCGGTGCGGGCGAGCAGCGCGTCATCGTCAAGAAGGGCGAAATGGCCATTGCGAC
Organism: Rhizobium sp. SVR5-2C; assembly: GCF_056755115.1. Lineage (NCBI taxonomy): Bacteria > Pseudomonadati > Pseudomonadota > Alphaproteobacteria > Hyphomicrobiales > Rhizobiaceae > Rhizobium > Rhizobium sp. SVR5-2C. The sequence continues at coordinate 69,909 of NZ_JBNDHT010000009.1, forward strand.
CGTCATGAGCGTCACGCTTTCGACCGATCACCGTTGCGTTGACGGTGCGCTCGGTGCCCAGCTGCTGCAGGCCTTCAAGGGCTACATCGAAAACCCGATGGGCATGCTGGTGTAACGTGTGGTCGGCGGTCGGGCTTCTGTTGGATATCACTGGATTTGTTATCCTGTTTTACAATGGAAATTTTGCGCGCAACTTTAACAGGCTGGACGGCTTTGAGGTTTGGTCGTCCGATCGCGATGGAAAAGGCGGCGGCATGAGGGCTATTGAGAGAAATGAAAAGTTGCCGAAGGTACTCGACTATCTCGGCTTTGGAATGATCTTCTTTGGCTTCTTATTTCAGCTGATCGGCACGTTGCTCAGCCTTTGGACGATCGAGATATGACGAAGACCGTTCTTTGCTATGGCGACTCGCTGACCTGGGGATACGACGCCGAGACGATCGGCCGCCACGCCTATGAGGACCGCTGGCCGAGCGTGCTTCAGGCGGCGCTCGGCGGCGAGGCGCGTATCATTCCAGAGGGCTTGAACGGGCGGACCACCGCTTTCGACGATCACCTCGCCGATTGCGACCGCAACGGTGCGCGCGTCCTGCCGACAATCCTGCAGACGCATGCACCGCTTGATCTCGTCATTATACTGCTCGGGACCAACGACATGAAGCCGGTCGTGGCAGGTTCGGCTTTTGCCGCCTGCCAAGGCATCGCGCGTCTGGTTCGGCTGATCCGCAACCACGCCTGGCCCTTCGAACTCGACGGGCCGGATATTCTGATCGTGGCACCGCCGGCGATCTGCGCGACGGGCAATGTGCCCTTCGCAGCATCGTTCCCGGGCGGTGTTGAGGAATCGGCGAAACTCGCGACGCTTTATCGTGACCTTGCCGACGAACTCGGCTGCGGCTTCTTCGACGGTAACTCCGTCGCCAAGACGACGCCGATCGACGGCATTCATCTCGATGCCGAAAATACCCGCGCTCTCGGGCGCGGCCTGGAATCGATCGTGCGGATGATGCTGGGGCTCTGATCATGGCCTCCTTCGTCGCGCTGCGGGGGGCGGAACGGCGAGCGCGGCGGAGGCGGCGCAGACGCTGTGGCGCTTTTTGAAAAACAGCAGGAAACACGAGTGGGCGCTTTTGGCCCGCCACGCCCGATAACAAAGGCAGGAAAATATGGCTGAGAACTACGACGTCATCATCATCGGCTCCGGACCGGGCGGCTATGTCGCCGCCGTGCGCGCTGGTCAGCTGGGATTGAAGACCGCGATCGTCGAACGCGAGCATCTGGGCGGCATTTGCCTGAACTGGGGCTGCATCCCGACCAAGGCGCTGCTGCGTTCGGCCGAAATTCTCGATCATTCGAACCATCTGAAGGAATACGGCCTCGTTCTCGAGGGCACCGTCAAGCCGGATACCAAGGCCGTCGTCGCCCGCTCGCGCGCCGTTTCCGCCCGCCTGAATGCCGGTGTCGGCTTCCTGATGAAGAAGAACAAGATCGACGTCATCTGGGGCGAGGCGAAAATCACCAAGGCTTCGACCGGCGCTCAGCCAGGCGAAATCGTCGTCTCGAAGTCGTCCAAGCCGGTGGTCGAGCCGCAGCATCCGCTGCCGAAGAACATCAAGAGCCAGGAAGGCACCTATACCGCCAAGCACATCATCGTCGCGACCGGTGCTCGCCCGCGTTCGCTTCCCGGTATCGAGCCGGACGGCAAGCTGATCTGGACCTATTTCGAGGCACTGAAACCGGATGTCCTGCCGAAGTCGATGATCGTCATGGGCTCTGGCGCCATCGGCATCGAATTCGCGAGCTTCTATCTGTCGATGGGCGTCGATGTGACGGTGGTCGAAATCATGCCGACAGTCATGCCGGTCGAGGATGCGGAAGTGACCGCCATCGCCCGCAAGCAGCTGGAAAAGCGCGGCATGAAGATCTTCACGAGCGCCAAGGTGGCGAAGGTCGAAAAGGGCGCCAACAGCGTCACGGCGCATGTCGAGACCGCCGACGGCAAGGTGCAGCAGATCACCGCGGATCGCATGATCTCCGCCGTCGGCGTCCAGGGCAATATCGAGAATCTCGGCCTCGAAGCGCTCGGCGTGAAGACCGATCGCGGCTGCGTCGTCGCCGATGGCTACGGCAAGACGAATGTCCCGGGTATCTACGCGATCGGCGACGTCGCCGGCCCGCCGATGCTTGCCCACAAGGCGGAGCATGAAGGCGTCGTCTGTATCGAGAAGATCGCCGGCGTTCCGGGCGTTCATCCGACCGACAAGGGCAAGGTTCCGGGCTGCACCTACTGCCAGCCGCAGGTGGCTTCCGTCGGTCTGACGGAAGCCAAGGCCAAGGAATCGGGCCGTGAGATTCGCGTCGGCCGCTTCTCCTTCGTCGCAAACGGCAAGGCGATCGCGCTCGGCGAAGACCAGGGCCTCTGCAAGGTCATCTTCGACAAGAAGACCGGCGAACTCCTGGGCGCCCACATGGTCGGCGCTGAAGTGACCGAACTGATCCAGGGCTTCGTCGTCGCCATGAACCTGGAGACGACGGAGGAAGAGTTGATGCACACGATCTTCCCGCATCCGACCGTTTCCGAGACGATGAAGGAAGCGGTGCTCGACGCCTACGGCCGGGTGCTCAACGCTTGATAATTTCCTTTTCCGCCCTCTATCCCGGGTGGAAAAAACGAAAGGAAATCATCATGTCGATTGAGACGCAGGCCCTGCTCATCTTCCTCCTGATCGGCCTCGCCGCGGGCTTTCTCGCGAGCCTGGTCGTCGGTGGGGGCGGATTGATACGGTGCCTGCTGAGCGGCATTATCGGTGCGTTCGTGGGCGGGTTTCTGTTCAATGCCTTGGGCATATCGCTCGGTATTGAAAATGCGCTGGTCGTGCAGATCATTCACGCCACGGTCGGCGCCATCATCGTGGTGCTGATCGCTAGGGCGATAGCCTGAGGGTAGGGCGACTATGGAAGGTGTGGGCTGGATAGCGGCAATCATCATCGGCGGTCTTGCGGGCTGGCTCGCTGGCAAGCTGATGGAGGCGCGGTACGGCATTCTGTTGAACATCGTGCTCGGAATCGTCGGTTCGGTCGTCGCGACCGCCATTCTGGCGCAGTTCCACATCGAAGTGGCCGGAGGACGGCTCGGTTATTTCATCACCGGCTTTCTGGGCGCTTGCCTGCTGATATTCCTCGCGCGGCTCGTCCAGCGATAATGCGCGCGGCTCAATTGTAAGAGCCGGGCAAAAAGCTTATGTGCAGACTGATGAAGCCGCATGGGGCGGCGGAAAGTTGAAACTGCAATGGTAACCATTCTCGACACGATCAATCCCGACGCCAAGCGCGTGCGGCATCCGGAAAAGGCGCATCGCCCCGATACGGAAGTCCTGCGCAAGCCGGACTGGATCCGCGTGAAGGCTCCGACCTCGAAGGGCTATGCGGAGACGCGCTCGATCGTCAAGGAACACAATCTCGTCACGGTCTGCGAGGAAGCCGGCTGCCCCAACATCGGTGAGTGCTGGGACAAGAAGCACGCGACTTTCATGATCATGGGCGAGATCTGCACGCGTGCCTGCGCTTTCTGCAACGTCTCGACCGGCAAGCCGAATGCCCTCGACATGGCCGAGCCCGAAAATGTCGCGAAGGCCGTCAAGCAGATGGGCCTTTCCCACGTCGTCATCACCTCGGTCGACCGCGACGACCTGGAAGACGGCGGCGCCGAACACTTCGAGAAGGTGATCTGGGCGATCCGTGCAGCATCGCCGGAGACGACCATCGAGATCCTGACCCCGGACTTTCTGAAGAAGCCGGGCGCGCTGGAGCGCGTCGTTGCTGCCAAGCCCGATGTCTTCAACCACAATCTGGAAACCGTGGCCGGGAACTACCTGACGGTTCGCCCAGGCGCCCGCTACTTCCACTCCATCCGCCTCTTGCAGCGCGTGAAGGAGCTCGACCCGACCATGTTCACCAAGTCCGGCATCATGGTCGGCCTGGGCGAAGAGCGCAACGAAGTCCTGCAGCTGATGGACGATCTGCGCACCGCAGATGTCGACTTCCTGACGATCGGCCAATACCTGCAGCCGACCCGCAAGCATCACCAAGTGATGAGCTTCGTGACGCCGGAGGAATTCAAGTCCTACGAGACGGTGGCCTACACCAAGGGCTTCCTGATGGTGGCTTCGAGCCCGCTCACCCGGTCTTCGCACCACGCCGGCGACGACTTCGCCCGCCTGAAGGCCGCCCGCGAAAAGAAGCTGCTTGTAGCGGCTGAATAATCAACGAAGGCTTGCGTTTTCAAAGAGCCGCGGCGATGTTGCCGCGGCTTATTTGTTTCTTGCCTAACGCAGCGCCAACGGGGAGCTATAGAGGATGCCGGCATATATCGACGATATGAGCCATGGCGCTGGCATCTTGCGCCGAGCGGATCGCATCATGGTGATCGGTTGTTCGGGCGGCGGCAAAAGTACGCTCTCGCGCCGGATCTGCGATCGCCTCGACATCCCCTATGTCTCGATGGATCGCGAGTTCTATTGGCTGCCGGGTTGGGTGAAACGCGAGAAAGCGGAAGAGAGGGCGCTAATCGCCGAAACAGTGTCGCGCGAGCGCTGGCTCATGGATGGCAGCGGATCGTCAACCTTCGATCTCAGGCTGCCGCGGGCGCAGATGGTGGTCTGGGTGCGCGTTCCCCGCTGGCGATGTCTACTCGGCGTGACAAAGCGGGCCTTCCGCTATCTGGGTAAAACCCGGCCGGACATGGCGCCAGGCTGCGTCGAGCGCGTTCCTGATCGGGAATTCCTCTCCTACATCTGGAATTTCGAGAAGCGCTTTGTGCCTCACATTCTGGCGCAATTGCAGAGACATGGAGCGAACATTCCGGTTTTGCAGCTTAAAAGCCACGCGGAAATGCGCCGCCTTCTTGATCTTCTCGGTGCTCCCGCTTAACTGCCCTTCATGCCGCAATTCGAAACCCACCACCGCGTTCCGCACTCTGCCGAGCAAATGTTCGATCTTGTTGCCGACGTAGAACGCTATCCGGAATTCTTGCCGCTCTGTGAAGCCTTGAGCATCCGCAGCCGCAAGGAGCGCGATGGGAGGATCTTGCTGATTGCCGATATGACGGTCGGCTACAAGGCGATCCGCGAGACCTTCACGACGCAGGTCTTGCTCAACAAGGCGGAGCAGCTCATCGACGTCAAATACATCGACGGGCCATTCCGATATCTCGACAACCGCTGGCGCTTCGAGGATGTCCCCGGCGACGGCTGCACGATCCACTTCTTCATCGACTACGAGTTCAAAAGCCGTGTTTTGGGCGCGCTGATGGGCTCGATGTTCGACCGCGCGTTCCGAATGTTCTCAGAGGCGTTCGAAAAACGAGCCGAAGCGATCTACCGGTAGGTCAGACGGCGCAATTACCGATCGGGGTAGTAGCGATATGCCGGATAGGCATATGCCCCTCTGTCGATAAAGCCCCGCCGAGACAGGCAACTCCTCAACGCCGCATTGTAATAAAGGCTATACGGATACGGCGAACCTCTCCACCAGGACGATGCTTCGTACTGGCAATATGGAAGCGCCCGGTTGTAGTGCGCGAGCACGACCGGGTCAGAGTCGACGCGGACCTGCCCGAAATATGTTTCGTAATTCGAAGGCGATTCGGCCGCGGATATGCAGCCCAAGCTTAAAGCAACTCCCAATGCAGCCAGATACTTCATCGACGTGATCCCTCAAGTGTGGCTCCACTGAAGAATTGGCGCCGGCGCGCATTCTTTCAAGCCCCTGACTATGCGTGGTTTTCTTGGAGGTCGATCAACATTTCGAGCGCGGTCAGGACGGTGGCAAGACGGACCTTGTCCCGGCCGATATTGCCGTAGAGCATTTTTCGATGGATGAGTGCGCCGCTGCGCGACTTGGCAGCCAGATGAACCAGTCCCACCGGCTTTTCCGGCGTGCCGCCGCTCGGTCCGGCAATACCCGTCACGGCGACGGCGAAATCGGCGCGAGAGCGGAAGAGGGCGCCATGCACCATCTGCCGCGCGGTCTGTTCGGAGACGGCGCCGAAGCCTTCGAGCGTCCGTTCCTGGACGCCGAGCAGCTCGATCTTCGCCGTATTGGTGTAGGTGACGAAGCCGCGATCGACGACCGCCGAGGAACCGGAGATTTCCGTCAGCGCCCCGGCGATCAATCCGCCGGTGCAGGATTCGGCCGTGGCGAGCATTTTCTTCGCGGCTGTGAAATCGCGAACAATCTTCTCCGCGAGCGAAAGGATGTCGTCCGTGAAGATGCTCATCCTTTGGCTCCGCGATAAACGACTGTTGCCGTTGCGATCGCCGCGATGCCTTCGCGACGGCCGACAAAGCCGATCTTCTCGTTCGTTGTCGCCTTCACCGAGCAGCGATCGATCGAGATTCGGAGAAATTCGGAAAGATTGGCGCGCATGGCCTGACGGTGCGGACCGATTTTCGGCGCTTCGACTATCAGCGAGATATCGGCATTCATGATCGTTCCGCCGTTATCCCGAACGATTGTTGCCGCATGTTCGAGGAATATGCGGGACGCAGCGCCCTTCCACTGCGGGTCTGATGGCGGAAAATGATCGCCGATATCGCCGGCGCCGCAGGTGGCCAGCAGCGCATCGGTCAGGGCATGCAGGGCGACGTCCGCATCCGAATGGCCCTTGAGCCGCTGATCATGCGGAATGAAAACCCCGCAAAGTATGACGCCGTCGCCGGGCTCCAGCTGGTGGACGTCATAGCCATTGCCGGTGCGCACATCCGGCAGCAGCGGCGACGAAAGCCTGTCGTCGGCCAAAGCGATATCCCGCTTGACCGTCAGTTTCACGTTGTCGGCAGCTCCTTCGACGATCGTGACCGGAATGCCTGCCCATTCGGCAATGGAAGCATCGTCAGTGAAATCCGTGCGGCCGATCTCGCTTGCCTTTTCATGGGCGTCGAGGATGGCGTCAAAGGCAAAGGATTGCGGCGTCTGGGCGGCAAAGAGCTGCGCACGCGAGACAGTTTCCAGGACCGTGCCGGCGCGGTCGGCGCGTTTCAGCGTGTCGGCAACGGGCATTGCAGGCAGCACCGCCGGTGCACCCTCGGCCAGCGCATCGGCTATGCGGTCGAGAAGCAGGTGATCGAAGAACGGCCGAACGGCATCATGAACGAGCACGTGGGTGATGCCCTTGTTTTTCAGATGCCTCAATCCAGCAAGAACCGACTGCTGTCGGGTTGCCCCGCCGTGAACGGTTTCGATCGGCGTGGCAGAAAGGATTTGCCGGAATGCCTTTGCAAAGAGCGCCTCGTCGTCGGGATGGATGACGACGACGATTTGAGCCGCATGTTCCCATGTCATGAAGTTTTCAAGCGTATGGGTGATAATCGGCTTTCCGCCGACCATGCGGTATTGCTTCGGGCCTTCTTCAGGCGCGCCCGCCCGCTCGCCACGCCCGGCGGCGACAATGACAATTCCGGCTGATATTGGTTGCTTCGAGTGCATCTGCGGCATAATTCCCTAAAATATGCAGAAGGCGGCTTTCAGCTCTATCGCCTCGGCGGTCCGCTTTCCAGCATCTGCCCGAAAAATATCAATTGTTACGGAAGCCCCTTGGCAAGAGCGTTGAGTATGGCTAAAAATCGTGCAGTAACATTGTGTGCCTGAAAGATAATCAATTGCATTCCATCAACCTTGCCGCGCCCTTGCAGATCGGAAATGTCTCCGTGCGCAACCGCGTTGCGCTGGCACCGATGTCCGGCGTCACCGACATGCCTTTCCGCCAACTCGCCTGGCGTTATGGCGCCGGTCTCGTGGTGACCGAGATGGTAGCAAGCCGGGAGCTAGTGAACAACACGGCCGAATCCTGGTCGCGTCTGAAGGCGGCCGGCTTCAAGCCGCATATGGTGCAGCTTGCAGGGCGCGAGGCGCATTGGATGGCGGAGGCTGCAAAGATTGCCGCTGGCAGCGGCGCCGACATCATCGACATCAACATGGGCTGCCCCGCCAAGAAGGTGATCGGCGGCTATTCCGGCTCGGCGCTGATGCGCGATCCCGATCATGCGCTGGGCCTTATCGAGGCAACGGTGAAAGCGGTCGATATCCCGGTCACGCTGAAGATGCGGCTCGGCTGGGACGAAAATTCGCTCAACGCCCCTGACATCGCCAAACGCGCAGAAGATGCAGGCGTGAAACTAATCACCATCCATGGCCGAACCCGTATGCAGTTCTACGAGGGCAAGGCGGACTGGAATGCGATCCGCGCCGTTCGCGATGTGATTTCGATACCGCTGATCGCAAATGGCGATGTCGAGACGCATGACGACGCTGAGGAGATCCTTCACCGCTCGGGCGCCGATGCAGTCATGATCGGCCGGGGGTGCCAGGGGCGCCCATGGCAGGCAGGCGCGCTGGCAGGCGAAGCCGGTCCCGCGGCAAGCGCAATTCCCGACATTGTCGTCGAGCACTACGAGATGATGCTGGACTTTTACGGAGCCGCAACGGCGATCCGCCACGCGCGCAAGCATCTTGGCTGGTACCTCGAGCGTTTCGCGCCGTCGCTAGCGGCAGCAGAGAAGGCGGCAATCATGACCTCGCAAATGCCTGGAGACGTTATCGCGCGCCTGCGCGACGCACTGGCGGGCGGGTTGGAGCTTTCAGAAAGCCGGGAGGCGGCATGACGGACAAGGGCCAAGCCGATCAGACCGGCGGAGCCGTCGCGATGGCGGTGCTCAACGCAATTCAAAACCCGGTCGTGATGGTCGACGCGGCGGGCTTGATCGCCTTCGCCAACTGGGAGGCCGAAGCGTTTTTTGGCGCCAGTGCATCGCACCTCGCGCGCTACAAGATCTCCACGTTTATCCCGTTCGGCAGCCCGCTGCTGGCCTTGATCGATCAGGTGCGTGAACGCAAGGCGCCGGTCAACGAATATCGCGTCGACCTGAGCTCGCCCCGTCTTGGCCAGGACAAGCTGGTCGACCTCTATGTCGCGCCGCTGGTCAGCGAGCCGGGATCTGTCGTCATCGTCTTCCAGGAGCGCTCGATGGCCGACAAGATCGACCGCCAGTTGACGCATCGGGCAGCCGCGCGATCCGTGACGGGGCTCGCCTCGATGCTCGCACACGAGATCAAGAACCCGCTCTCCGGCATTCGAGGCGCAGCGCAACTTCTGGAGCAATCGGTCGTCGATGACGACCGCTCGCTGACGAGGCTCATCTGCGACGAGACCGATCGCATCGTATCGCTGGTGGATCGGATGGAAGTGTTCTCCGACGAACGGCCGGTCGATCGGGTGCCGGTCAATATCCATTCCGTACTCGATCATGTGAAGGCGGTGGCAAAGGCCGGGTTTGCTCGGCATATCCGCATCACCGAGAGCTACGATCCGTCGCTCCCCGCTGTTTACGCCAACCGTGATCAGCTTGTGCAGGTCTTCCTGAACCTCGTCAAAAACGCAGCCGAAGCGGTCGGAGACCGGCAGGACGGGGAAATCCTGCTGACGACCGCTTATCGCCCCGGCATCCGTCTGTCCGTCGCCGGAACCCGGGAAAAGATCTCGCTGCCGCTGGAGTTCTGCGTGCAGGACAACGGGCCTGGCGTTCCTACCGACTTGCTGCCGCATCTGTTTGATCCGTTCATCACGACGAAAACGAATGGCAGCGGACTTGGTCTTGCGCTCGTCGCCAAGATCATCGGCGATCACGGCGGCATCATCGAATGCGACAGCCAGAACAACAAGACGACGTTCCGCGTCCTCATGCCGGCATCGAAGGATGCCTCGGCCGAAGACGCGGCAAACCCCACAGGAACTTCTCGATGACAGCAACGATCCTCGTCGCAGATGATGACGCGGCCATCCGTACCGTGCTCAATCAGGCGCTCAGCCGTGCGGGTTATGATGTCCGCATCACCTCCAACGCTGCCACTCTCTGGCGTTGGGTGTCTGCAGGAGAAGGCGATCTTGTCGTGACCGACGTCGTGATGCCCGACGAGAATGCCTTCGACCTGTTGCCGAGAATCAAGAAGGCGCGCCCCGAACTGCCGGTTCTCGTCATGAGCGCGCAGAACACCTTCATGACCGCCATCAAGGCGTCCGAGAAGGGGGCCTACGACTATCTTCCGAAGCCCTTCGATCTCACGGAGCTCATCGGCATCATCGGCCGGGCGCTTGCCGAACCGAAGAAGAAGCCGGCCAAGCTCGATGAGGACATGCAGGACGGCATGCCGCTTGTCGGCCGCTCGGCGGCCATGCAGGAAATCTATCGCGTTCTCGCACGCCTGATGCAGACGGACCTGACGCTGATGATCACGGGTGAATCGGGTACCGGCAAGGAGCTCGTGGCACGCGCCTTGCACGACTACGGCAAGCGCCGCAACGGTCCGTTTGTCGCCATCAACATGGCGGCGATCCCTCGCGACCTGATCGAATCCGAGCTGTTCGGTCACGAAAAGGGTGCCTTCACCGGCGCCCAGACCCGGTCCACCGGCCGCTTCGAACAGGCCGAGGGCGGCACGCTGTTCCTCGACGAAATCGGCGACATGCCGATGGATGCACAGACCCGCCTTTTGCGCGTATTGCAGCAGGGTGAATATACGACCGTCGGCGGGCGTACGCCGATCCGCACGGACGTTCGCATTGTCGCGGCGACCAACAAGGATCTGAAGCAGGCCATCAACCAGGGTCTGTTCCGCGAGGATCTCTACTATCGTTTGAATGTCGTTCCGTTGCGGCTGCCGCCGTTGCGCGACCGCGCGGAGGATATTCCCGATCTCGTCCGGCACTTCATCCAGCAGGCGGAGAAGGAAGGGCTTGGCACCAAGCGCTTCGACCAGGAAGCTATCGAACTGATGAAGGCCTATGCCTGGCCGGGCAATGTCCGCGAGTTGGAGAACCTCATCCGCCGCCTTGTCGCACTTTATCCACAGGATGTGATCACCCGCGAAATCATTGAATCCGAGCTTCGGTCCGACGTCCCGGACAGCCCGATCGACAAGAGCCCGATCCGTGCGGGATCGATGACGATCGCGCAGGCCGTGGAGGAAAACATGCGGACCTATTTCGCAAGTTTCGGCGAGAATCTGCCGCCTTCCGGGCTTTACGACAGGGTTCTGACCGAGATGGAGTATCCGCTCATTCTTGCGGCATTGACTGCCACACGCGGCAACCAGATCAAAGCGGCAGACCTGCTCGGCCTCAATCGCAATACCTTGCGCAAGAAGATCCGGGAACTCGGTGTCTCTGTTTACCGGAGCTCCCGTACAGCTTGACAACCCAGCAGCGTGCGTTGCATTTTCGCCACAATGCGTTGCTTAAAGGCCACGCATGGGGATTGGAATCGCAGTGCTTCGAAGCCTTTGATGGCGGCGCTCGTTGTTCGGCGGAATTTCGCTGGAATGTTGAGGCATGCCGGAGCTTTGCATAGCGATCCAGAACCGCTCGATTGAATCCTGGGATGGCGGCCTGTGCCGCTTGGAGTGACGACTTGATGAAGCGGGATGCGGCACCGCCTGCGGCAGATAGCGATACGGTTTCGACCGTCACCGATCGCCGGGCGCTGTTTGCTTTGCCTGGTCTCGTCCTGGCCGGCGGCGCGTTGCTTTGCGCGACGCTGACACTCTTCATCCTGCTCGGCGTGACACCGATCGACCCGACCACCCGCGTCGTCATCACCTCCGTCGTGGTGAACTCCTTCTTCGTCCTGGGGCTGATCGCGCTGATCGGGCGCGAAGTTGTGCGGCTGCTGAAAGCCCGCTCGCGCGGCCGTGCGGCGGCCCGTCTTCATATCCGTATCGTCGTCCTGTTCTCGCTCGTCGCCATCACCCCGGCGATTCTGGTGGCGATCTTCGCCAGTATCACGCTGAACGCCGGCCTCGATCGCTGGTTTGCGCTGCGCACCCAATCCATCGTCAGTTCCTCCCGCAATATCGGTCAGGCCTACATGATGGAGAACGCCAGCTATCTGCAGGGCCAGACGATTTCCATGGCTAACGACCTGGAACGCAACAGAGTTCTCTACAATCTCGACCGCACGGGCTTTGCGGACCTGATGACGCGCCAGGCGCGCGGCCGCGGCCTGCTTGGGGCGTTCCTCGTCGAGAGTGACGGCGCGGTCATCGTTCAGGCGGATATCAAGACCGAAAAGCCCTTGCCGGCAATTCCCCCGGATGCACTGCAAAAAGCCGCGGCAGGACAGCCGACCCTCATTCCGCCGGGCGTGACCAATCTCGTCGGCGCCATTATCAAGCTGGAACAGATTCCGAGCGCGTTCCTCTACACTGTGCGTGCCGTCGACCCGAAGGTCATGGGCGCGATGCGCATGATGGAGGAGAATGCGACGGAATACC
>NZ_JBNDHT010000010.1:0-78997 GCF_056755115.1 Rhizobium sp. SVR5-2C
TCTGTCCTTCAGCTCTCCAACCTACGCTCTGGAGCATCGAACGATACTTGGCTCGATGGGCTTCGGGAAAGTACAAGCCCTTCCGTAGGCACAAGCGGCGATCCCGACATTGGCTTTTGCGCATCGCGCAGCGCCAACCTCGGCTGTTCGCCCATTGGCCTCTGCTTCATGGATACGGCCGAACAATGGGAGCCGGATGATGCGAGAGTATCACGTCCGGTTCTGAGAGAGCGCGGGGTGAAACTCCCCTGCGCCACTCGCCTGGTCGTGACGATCGGCGGGAGAAGACATTGGCTCTGGCGCGCCGTCGATCAGGACGGTTACGTGCTCGACGAGATCGTCCAGACCCGCCGCAACACCAAGGCTGCTAAACGCCTGCTGATCCGGCTGATGAAGAACCAGGGAGGCCTGTCGAAGCGCATTGTCGCCGACAAGCTTCGCTCCTAGGGCGCGGCACAGCGTCAGATCATGCCCACGGTCGAGCATCGACCGCTCAAGGGGCTGAACAATCGCGCCGAAAAATTCGCATTTGCCACTGCGAAAACGGGAACGGCTGATGCAACGGTTTCGCTCGCCAGGCGCGCTGCAACGCTTCACAAGCGTCTTCTCGGCAGTCCGAAATCTCTTCGTGCCGCCGCGCTCGAAACACTCAGCTATCGCTGTCCATCTACACCGCCTCAGGGCGATCGCACATTGGAAGGCCGTGGCCGAGACAGTTGCCTGACCCACACGTCTTGTCGAACGCGTACTTCAAGAACTTAACCTGACATCACCCGCCGCCGGGATCCTTCGGATTGTTGGAATAGCCGCCTTCGATGATAAGCACCTTGGCGAGAGAGCGCGCGAATTCATTTGCGCGGTCGAGGACCTGCATTGTTGATCTCCAAAAATATGATGATGTGTCGGACAGAGACGTGTCCGGTGGATATTAACCGGACGCTATCCTTGCCGGATCATTGCGGTGGATCGATCGACATGCGCCGATCAAGTTGTCGGCGCTCGTGAACCCCAGCGCGGCACCAGGAGACCCGGCAACCCACCAACAACCCTATGCCGGGTCTCCTTCACGGAGCTGCGTAGAGGTTTTGGCGGTTCATTTCTGGTTCCTTTTGGCAACAAAAAAGGCCCCCGCGAGGGAGCCTTATAGAAGCAAGGCAGCAGACATGCTGCTCGTGAGATGACCAGCCTAGCGGGTGGTAATAGCCCCGCCGATAACTGCGCCGAGCGCGAAAGCTGCTACTGGATACCAAAGCCCATCGCTGTGGCGTCGATACCCATGGCGGTGTTCGTGATACCCGCGATATCCGTGGTAGTAGCCGCGGCGACCGTGTTCACGGTGAACGTAGCGGTCATGCCGATCGCGACTGACGGAGCCGTGATGTGGCCGCCGGTGATGGTCGTCGCGGACCTGAACCACATCGATATTTTCAACGATTACAGGACGAATAGACTGCAAGGGAGCGGCAGAGACAGACGTCAAAGAAGTGGCGCCGATGCAAATCGCGACGATCCCGGTGCAAACTGCTTTCATCACATTCATTTCAATTCCTTCGCTATTTTTGCGGAGGGACGTTGGACCTGCGCTTATTAACGTAAGGTGAACACGCCCTCCCTGCGGCAAAAGGAGACTCAGTAGCACCCCAGACTTTCTGCCGGGTCTCCGCCTCCCCGGAACCTCGAGGCCGCGTAGAGTTTTGAGCTGTTGATTGACTTTCCGATGTGGGAAAAGAAAAGCCGCCCAAAGGACGACTTTCGTTCGTCTCAATTTTGAGTTCGATTCAGACGAGGCGCGCTACGAGGATGAAGCATCAAGATTGATTTGCCATGTGATGTTAAGGTCTCTCCCATGGCAGATCGCGCGAACGACGGTGGTAGCCATCTTCTCGAGATATTTTAGGCTTATCCAGCCAAGCGGCGGATCTTCTTGCCCCCTGACACTTTCGACTCGGCATCCGTCCTGCTCAACCCGGCCGACAATGCGCTTTCCATTGGCAAGCGGCAGTTCAAAACCGTGATCGGTCATCGACGGAATAAGATCGGGAGGAAAGACAAGCGTACTGACAAAGTCTCTGGCGTTGTCGGACGTAATCGCGTCCGCAATAACGAGGGATCGAGCTGGCGCATAGGTGATCTTCCGCGCCTGCGTGAACCCAAGATTTGGGAAGTCGGCAGCGCCCGACACCATGAAGTCGTTTTTCCCGACTTCCAAGGGTTTCAAGCTCGATCCATTGAGTTTTACGTCATCCGGCGTCTGCGGCTTGCCAGCGATGCTGATGGTATTGTGTGCGGCTGCGCTCTTGAAGTAGTTCCGGTAAGCGTTCTTGTTATAGGAGAACTTTCCGCTGTCTACGAAGATTTGCCGGCCGTGTTCAAACAGCTCAAAACTCAGGTTGTCGGCGTGCTTGTGCCCACTTTTGACATCATTCATGCCGGTAACAAAGAGCATGGAGTCATGCTGCGGCGGATTTGACCGGATAACAATGTAACCAGATTTTGACCAGTCGCGTACTGAGAACTCTTTCCCGTTATCCATTCTGACGGCATCCTTGTCCGGAGCCTTTAAGGGAACACCTCTACCTTCCGTGTCACCAACCTGTACGACATTGCCATCCGGAAAAATAAGGTAAGGCCATGCTTCATGGGCTAGGTCTAACTTCCGCCGCAGATCAGGCAAGTTGAACCTGTCGGCGCCACCGACGTTCTCGATCGCAGTCAAAGCGAACCTATGATACTGGGGCGAATTTTCCCGATGTATCCCCTCGTCCGTGAACTGGCTGCCAGCGATCTTGGCATACATCTTCGCGGCAAATGCTCGCCCCCTACGGCACTCGGAAAGATCGGCGAACTCTTGGCAGAGCATGTCGAGGCCGACAGTTTGAAAGAGCCCATGGTTGCCGGAGCTTATGAAATCCTCTTCCTGCAAGCGGTTCGCATGAACCACTGCTAGTTTCCGAAGGATGCTTCGGTCTTCCGAGGAGGGGTTCCACTCACCCATTACGATCTGTTCTTCAAGGAAAGCCAAATGCATGGCTCTTAGACCCGCTGCCATGTCGTACCAACTGAACTTGGTCGTTTTGCCTTCAACCAAATGAAAGTAATACCAGTCACGGATGTAGGTCATGGTCTCGTCGAGGTACGCCGCATTGCCGGTTTTCGAATACCGATCAAGAATCGGATCCGTCATTCTCCACGCATGGAGGTGAAAGCGCCAATTCCTGTCGCGGAACGGATCTGCGTCCCAGTCCAATGGTAGGCTGAGCGGCCATGATGCGAGGTCCCGCCGGGGCTTGAAGCCTGTAGCCTTCTGTTGCCCGTAATCCGTCGGAATGTTGAGCGATATCGAATTCAAAGTGATTGGCATATCTTTTGGAGCAGGCTCCCCACCGGTGCCGGAAGCCGCTACGAACAAGCCAACAGTGGTGGCAATGAAAGAGAGTTTTCGCATTGGCTTACCATGCCCCGAGACATGCCTCCCCTTTTTTACACAAACGCAACGACAGGCAACAGCTTCAGGCAATCACGATTGCTCGATTATGTTTGCCGGATAGATGAATACCTCTAGGCGGCCGTAATCCTGCTCAACCTTACGGATTTAGCCAGCGGCGGCTGGATGAGACCTGTTCGGAACGATGACCGCTGTTGGCAAACCAGACTTTACTCACCATCTTCGCTCTCCCCCGTTAAAGGAGTCGGCCACACTACCGCGTCTGCCGCCGCCTGCGCGTCCTCAACTGTGTCTGCTGCATCGATCGCCGCTTTTGTCGCCCGGCGAGCGTTTCGGATTGCTGCGCCGATAGGCAGCCACGCGTCATACATCCTCGCAACGAGCGTCGCCACGGTGAGATACGCCTTCGCTTGCGCGGCGGAACGGCTGCCGAAGTTCACGATTACTATCAGCAGTTCCTTCAAGAGAACGACAGGCTGATGGTGTCCGAGTTGACGCACAACCATAAGCACGAGCGATACCACAAAGACACGGGCAGCTGGATCGAAGCAAATCCTCCATTCCGATAACTCTAAGAAATTCCCAAAGCCTCTGTGGACACCGAGAAACTTGCCTTTGGCGAGCGCTTGAGCGAACTTCTCATGCCATGCGTTTTTCAGATGGCATGGCTTAACCATGGGAGCGTCTCATGAAAGACGACGAGATCGAGCGCCTGGCGAAGCTATTGTGGGAACAAGAAAATCCATCGAAGCCGTGGCTCACGCCAGCGTCGCGGAGCGTGCTCGTGCAGGATGTAGTGACCGGTGCCTCCGAAGAGGATCGAGAGCGCTACAGAAACAGAGTCAGAAACGGCGAAAGATGAGCCTTCGCCGTGGCGAAGTAGAATAGCCGAACTCCAACAAACGTCGGAGTACACGCTCCTTCAGAAGCGTCAGTTCGGCCACCATGCGTTGCCCGTGGCGATGCGATTAGGAATTAACCGCAGCGTTGTTTGCTCTGACCAGGCTGCCGGTATAAAGTTGTGCCCATAGGCCAAGAACAAGTGCCGGAATCGCCCAAGGGAGGACTTCGATGCGCTACTTTCTAGTGTCTTTTTGTTTCATCGCACTCGTTATCGGCGCTGGTGAACCTGCCGGTGCCCAGACAGCTCAATCAAGCATAGAGGCGAACATTGCCGACTTCGTCGCCAAGTTTTCCGCTAAGGATGCGAAAGGCCTGGGTCAACACTATACCGAAGACGCAGTAGCGTTTCCCCCCAACGAGAACCGGGTCGCCGGCCGCGAAAGCATTCAGACGATGTGGCAGGGCTGGATTGATGCCGGATTGACCGATTTGACACTGAAAGCGGCGCAGGTCGAGGAGAGTGGCAATTTCGCGTATGAGGAGGGCACCTACTCGATCAAAATCCCCGGCAAGGACGGCAAGACCAGCGAGGAAACCGGCAAATACATTGTCGTATGGAAGAAGGGCGACGACGGCGAATGGCGACTGCATCGGGATATCTGGAATACGAACCCTGCTAAGTAGGGTTCATGCGCGGTCGCTCGGGCTCATCATCGCCATTGCTTGGTTGAAGCTTGGTGCCGGGCTACCGATCGGTATCCATCGAGCGCGATCGCATTCGTGGATCCGCCGCGGAACTGGTCGTTGAAAATCTCAAGCGAAAGATAATCGTCGTAACCGGTTGCGGAGACGGCCTTCATGAAGTCAAGGACCGGCAAGTCGCCTTCGCCGGGCATATTGCGGAAATGGCGGCTCCAATAAAGCAGATCCATGTCGATCAACGGCGCATCGGCAAGCTGGACGATGAAGATTTTCTCCTTTGGAATTGACCGGATGGAGTTGACGTCGATCCTGCGGGAAAGCGTGTGGAAGCTATCGAGGATCAGGCCGATATTCGGATGATCGGCGCGGCGGACGATTTCCCATGCGTCACGGTGATCATGGATGTGGCGCCCCCAGGCGAGGGCTTCGAAACCGACCCGCATTCCGCGTTTGGCAGCGCGCTCGCCGAGCTCGTGGAAGTCGGCGGCGGCACGGTCGATCCCGCCGATTGCAACGGGCGACACGTTCGAGCAGACAAGGACCAGATCCGCGCCCATCTCCTGCATGAGGTCGAATTTGCGCTCGGCGCGATCGAAAGTTCTCGTCCTGAAGGGCTCGGGCATGCCCTCGAAGTCACGGAATGGCTGGAAGAGTGTGATCTCGAGCCCAAAATCTCGTACCATCCGGCCGACATTCCGCGGACTTTCATCAAAAATCAGGAAATCGTTTTCGAATATCTCGACGCCGTCAAAACCAGCCTTCGCGATCGCTTCGAGCTTCTCTTTCAGATCACCGCTGATCGACACGGTCGCAATGGACGTCTTCATAGCGTTTTCTCCATCCTAGCTGTGACTGCACATCAGGCTCGCGGATATCGCCGCAGCGTCATGCGCTTGTCTTCGAACGGACCGCCCGCCGCGCTGCATCGCGCCCGCTCAAAGCACCGAAGACGATGGCAGGCCCAAGCGTGATCCCCGGGCCGGGATAGGCGCCGCCCATGATCGACTGCAGGTCGTTTCCGCAGGCATAAAGACCTTCGATTGCCGTCCCGTCGCGGCGCAAAAGCCGACCGTCTTCGTCTCCGACGAGGCCTGTCGCCGATCCGATATCGCCCGGCCACAGACGGACCGCGTAAAAGGGAGGGGTTTCAAGTCGACCAAGGCTCGGGTTCGGTCCGTGTGTGGGATCGCCGTTGGCCTTTTCATAGACCGTCGTGCCCCGCGAAAAGTCGGGATCGATCCCGGTTTTCGCATAGGCATTCATGCGCACCACACTGTCTTTCAGACCAACGGCATCGATACCGAGCCCGGCTGCCAGCTCTTCCGGTGTTCTTCCCTCGGTGAGATAGCCGTCGGCAAGGAAAGGCTGGATGTCGGCCCCTCCGGGACGGATCATTCCCAGTCCGTATTTTTTCAGTGCCTTGGCATCGGCGACAAGATAGGCCGGTATATGGCTGCCATCCCTGTTGAGCGCGTACATCGCCGAGACAAAGCGGTGATAACTGGTGCTTTCATTGACGAACCGACGACCGTCGCGCCCCACCGAAATGATGCCAGGTTTGGACCGGTCGAAGACGAAGTGCGGGAAGATCGCCATCGATCCATCCTTGCGGCGCCGCCGCGACACCGGCGCCCAGAAGCAGGGCTGCTGCGCCGTATCGCCGTGATAGGCACCAGCGGCAAAGGCAAGCTCATGCAGCATGCCTTTGCTTCCTGGTGCGGCAGGGCTGAATTCCGGCTGCGGGTCGGGCAGTTTTTCGCGACGCAGCCGCTCGTGCTGCGCAAATCCGCCCGAGGCCAGGATCGTTCCACCCCCCACCCTGATTGTCCGTTCGGTTCCGTTCTGGCGCAGCGTCAGTCCATTGACGCCCTTATCGTTCATAGAGAAGGCGGTTGTTTCGGCTTCCGTGAGGATGTCGACGTCAAGTTCCAGGGCGGCAGTCAGCATACGCCCGATCAGCGCATTTCCCATGACGAGGCGCGTGCCGCGGCCAAAACGTAGCCTGCCGATGTAATACCGGGCGATCAGCTGCGCCGAATAGGCTGTCGATTTCAACGATTTCCCGAGTTTCAGCAAATGGGCAATGTCGTCACGATCGATGATCATGCCGCCAAGCACTGTGAATTCCGGAATCGCCGGACGGATCAGTTTCAGGTTTGCACCAAGACGGGCCGCTTCGAACGGCACCGGCTCCAGCGCTCGACCGAAAGTGGAGGCGCCATCCAGTTCAGCCATGTAATCCGGGTGGAAGGGACGGGCCCGAAACAATACGCCCGCCTTGTCTTCAAGGGCGTCGATAACACCAGGCCCAGCGCGCAGAAAGGCATCGCGGAGTGCTGCCGCACTTTGATTGCCGACGGCGCGATCCAGGAAACTCGATACTTTGTCGTAGCTGTCCTTCGCACCGATCGCATCCGAGTGGCGTGTCAGCGGTATCCAGGTCGTTCCCGCTGAAAAGGCAGAAGTCCCCCCAAGATATTCGCAGCTTTCAACAAGTAGCACGCGCGCGCCCTCCAGTGCTGCAAAGATCGCGGCGGAGAGTCCCCCGGCCCCTCCCCCAAGAACAGCCACGTCATAGGTTTGACCGGTTTCAGCCAATGTCCGGTGCATGCGATGCCTCCCGCATCTCAAATGTCGCGTGAATTTTCAGACGATGCCGGCAAGCCTTCAGTGATGGGCGAGAATTTCGCCGAGGAAAGCTCGCGTCCGCTTGTGCTTAGGTGCCCGGAAGAAATTTTCGGGATCGTTTTCCTCGACGATCTCGCCGTCGGCCATGAAGATGACCCGATCGGCGACCTGGCGCGCGAAACCCATTTCGTGGGTCACGCAGATCATCGTCATTCCGTCACGGGCGAGCCCGACCATGGTGTCGAGAACTTCCTTGACCATTTCAGGATCGAGCGCCGATGTCGGTTCATCGAACAGCATGGCCTTTGGCTCCATGCACAATGCTCGGGCGATGGCAACGCGCTGTTGCTGTCCGCCCGACAGTTGCGCTGGATACTTGTGAGCCTGATCGCCGATACGAACGCGATCAAGATATTTGCGAGCTGTGGCTTCGGCATCGGCCCGCGACAGTTTTCGCACCCGCATCGGCGCGAGCGTGCAGTTTTCCAGGACCGTCTTGTGCGGGAAGAGATTGAATTGCTGAAACACCATACCGACTTCGCGGCGCACCGCGTCCACGGCCTTCTGGTCATCCTTCACGCGATGTCCCGCCACAAGGATCTCACCGCCCTGGCTTGCTTCCAGGCGATTGATGCAGCGGATCAGGGTTGACTTTCCCGACCCGGACGGACCGCAAAGCACGATCTTCTCACCCTTTGAGACAGTCAGGCTGACCTTCTTGAGTGCGTGAAAGGCGCCGTACCACTTTTCCACCTCGTGCATGACCACCATGGGCTGGTTGGTGTTCTGCTCGCTCGCGGCGCTGATCGACTTGGTATTGGTCACGATTGTTCCTTTCTATTTGGAGGCGATGGCGGCCATGCGCCGCTCGATGCCACGGCCCCACAGGGATAGCGGCCAGCACATCACGAAATACAGCGCACCCACGACGGCAAAGACGAGGAGCGGTTTGTAAATCTGGTTTGAGACGATCGAACCGGCACGCGTGAGCTCGATGAATCCGACGATCGCAGCAAGCGACGTGCCCTTCAGAAGCTGCACGAGAAAACCGACGGTCGCCGGCAGCGACAATCTGAATGCCTGGGGCATGATCACATCGACCATCAGGCTGCGCGTATGGAGACCGAGCGCATCGGCGGCTTCCGTCTGGCCTTTCGGAACGGCTTGTATGGCACCCCGCCAGATATCGCCGAGAAACGCAGAAGCGTGGGCGGTGAGCGCGATGCTGACGGCACCCCAGGCCGGCAAATCGAAGCCAAGCAGCGGAAGGCTGAAGTAAGCAACGAACAATTGCATCAACAGTGGCGTGCCCTGGAAAAGGCCGATCCAGCCGATGGCAAGCATACGGATCCAAAAGACCTTCGACACGCGCGCCAGCGCCACGACGATACCGAACGCAATACCACCCACAAAGCCGATTGCCGTGAGGATAAGCGTCCAGCCAAGCCCTTGCAGAAGGTAGGTAATTTCCTGCATTCCCATCTCGCGTCCTCCTCAACGTTGTGGATAGTTGAAGGCCCGGTGGCCGATTGCCGCCAGGAGCCACATGGTGACCAGCGAGATCACCAGGTAGATGCCTGTCAGCGTGAAATACGTTTCGAAACTGCGGAAGGTCTCGGCCTCGATCCGCTGCCCGACGGAGGTCAATTCGTAGGCGGAGATCGAGGTGCAGATCGCCGTTGTCAGGGTCAGCAGGATGAATTGACCGGCCAATGACGGGTAGATGGCACGAAGGGCGGGTTTGAGGATGATCAGCCGGAAGATCTCGTGCTTGTGCAACCCGAGCGCCAGCCCCGCTTCGGTCTGCCCTTTTGGAATGCTTTCGACGCCGCCACGAATGATTTCAATCGCATAGGCGCCGCCGTTCAAGCCCAAGGCAAGGATGGCGGTGACGGTAGGGTTCAACCTGATGCCGGCGAGCGGCAATGCGAAGAAAATGAAGTAGATCTGGACGAGAAACGGCGTGTTGCGTGTCACCTCGACAAAGGCCGTAACCAGAAAAGAGGGCACCCGCATGTGGGATCTAAGGATCACGACGCCGAACACGCCGATGATGGTAGCGATGGCCATGCCGGTAACGGCGAGAAACAGGGTTCCCAATGCGCCGAAGGCCAGGCTTTGCCAAACGTCGGTGACCACGCTGAAATCAAGTGTCATTCTCATCCCTCCCCGCGAGCTTGCGGCTCAATCCCATTCCGGTTCCCAATCGAAGCGGGTATAGCGCTCGCCACGGGCAAGGCCGTGGATCGCCGCCATGTCTTCCGGCGAAAGCTCGAAATCGAAAATGTCGCGGTTGGACTGGATGTTTTCGAGCCTGGACGATCGCGGGATCGCTCCGACATTGGCCTGCTGGATATGCCAGCGCAGGGTGATCTGGCCGGCCGACTTGCCGTATTTTCGGCCAAGGTCATTCAGGAGGTCGGAGGAAAAGACCTTGCCGCGCGCGATCGGTTGGTAGGCGTTCAGCAGCATGTCGGCCTGGCGCATGCGCGACAGCAGTTTTTCCTGCGACAGGAACGGATGATACTCAACCTGATTGCAGAACAGCTCGGCCTTGTGCACATCGAGCGCTTCATTCAACAGGGCGAAGGTGAAGTTGCTGACGCCGATCAATCGGGTCTTGCCTCGTGCCTTGGCCTCAGCATAGGCGGCCAGCGTCTCGCCGAGCGGGGACTCCTTGCTCGGCCAGTGGACCAGCAGAAGGTCGACCTGATCCAATCCCAGCCTTTCGAGACTTTCGTCGACGCGGCGCGCGACGGTTTCGGGCGCCAGATCGTTGAACCAGATCTTGGTGGTGATGAAGAGTTCGTTCCTGGGCACGCCGCTGGCGCGCACCGCCCGGCCGACCTCGACCTCGTTGCCATAACGGATCGCCGTATCGATCTGGCGGTAGCCGAGTTCGATCGCCGTGCGGATTGCGGCCTCGCCTTCCGGTCCTTTCAGCTCGAATGTGCCGAAGCCGAGTGCAGGCACGGCCTCGCCTTGAATTGTTTTGGTTGTCGGATCGATCATTTTACATTCCTGGTATCGGTTGGATTCAACACGTTCAGCGAAGCCATTCTTGCTCGCTTTGCCCAGATTGCCGGCGACAATCCGGCGGACTGGCGATCATTCGGGATCTCGACTGCGATCGGCAGATCCGCGGGAAGTGCCGCAAACATTGCACCAAGATCGAGCGCGCCGTCACCCGGCATCAGCCTCGCGTGACGGGCCGTGTAGTTCAGCGCCTCGCGGCTATCCGGGATTTCGGCGGGCGCATCACAGATCTGGGCGTAATGCAGCCATTCCCGGGGTACGGCGGCAATCTCGTCCACGCGCGTCCTGGACCTCGAGACGTGGAGTGCGTCGATGATGACGCCCTGATTGGGCTGGCCGGCCGCCTGCAGCACCCGCAGCGCCGCGGCAAGGTCGCGAAGTTCTGACTGAGGCATGAATTCGAGATTTATGGAGAGGCCGAAATCGCTCGCCGCCTCACAAAGGGCGACGAAGGACGCCGTCAGGCGCGCCTCATCCGGATCATCGCCGGCAACGAGAACGGCCTGTGCTCCAAGGCGAGCGGAACATTCGAGAAACGGCAGAAGCGGATCGGGATCAAAGTCCGCAGCGAGGCGAACGATCTCTATGTCGAAAACACCGATACCGCTGTCTTCGATGAGATTTCGTAGCGACCGTAGCCTTGCGGGGTCGTCCATCAGTGGGAAGGCGAGCCCTCCGGGTAGCGCCGGAAGAAGGCGGAATCCCACATAGTCATAGCCTGCATCGGCGGCCGCCCGCACGGATTCTTCCGGCCCGGTACCGAGGCATGTGAGAAAGGAAAGCGATAGTTTTCTGGTCATGCCGCAACCTTGCCCGCAGCGAGCATTTCAGTGAGCGTAACCGTTCGGTCCTCGCGCGCCGCCAGGTCGACCGCAAGGGTTCCGGCAAGCGTCGCCATGCCGTCGCGCGCGGTAATGAGCGGCGCTGCTTTACCATTGATGACATCGACGAAATGATCGAGCTGATTGACATAGGTCAGCGATCCGTCACCCGGACGATGCTCGCGAACCAGCGGATGCTGCCAATGCTCATTCTCGTTGGCATGGCGCCAGAGATACATGTCCGACACCGAAAGTGCCGCCTTCCGGCCTGTCAGAAACAGGCATGGCCCGGGCTGCGTCGGATGATAGAGTGCCTGGCCCGACGTATACTCCCAAGCCCAGGGGCTGACGGCGCCGTCCGAGATGAGGAACGTGCCAAGGGCACCGTTGACGAAGCGGATCGAAATGCTGGCCGTGTCTTCAACCTCGAAGCCACGTCGCGCGGACGAGGTAAAGGCGCGGATGCTTTCGATTTCGCCCACCAGATGGCGCAGCACGTCGATATCATGGATCAGGTTGATGAGCAGAACACCGCCACCGATCTTTCGGCGCCATTCGGTGTTGAAATAGTCGTCGGGCTTGTCGAACAGGGTCATGCCATTGACGGCAACGAGCGGGCCGAGTTCGCCTTTCTCGATCGCCTGCTTGGCAGCACGGATATCGGGACTGTGGCGGCGCTGATGTCCAACCAGAACTGGAACGCCCGACCGTTCGGATGCTTCGACGATGCGCGCAGCCGACGCAATGCTTTCTGCAATCGGCTTTTCGACCATGCACGGGATACCGCGCGAGATGCAGGCAAGTGCCGCCGGCGCATGAAGGTGGTTCGGCAAAGCGATAACAGCACCGTCCGGTTTCGTTTCGTCCAGCATGCGATCGAAATCGGTGAAGTGCGGCACGCCAAGGCGGTTTGCCAGTTGCGCGGCCTCCGGCGCCGGATCGCAGATCGCGACAATCTCGGCAGTGCGGTGCGAATTCAGAAGATCGGCATGTTCGCGGCCGATGAGGCCGGCACCCATAAGAGCAATACGCGTCATGCTATCATCTCCGCCATTGCGCGCAAGGCGAGGCGGTAGCCGTAGGCTCCGAAACCGGCCATGACCGCGGTTGCCGTCACTGACACCAGCGACTTGTGATAGATCGCTTCGCGCTGATGTACGTTTGAAATGTGAAGTTCGATCTTCGGGCCGCTGAACATCTTCAGGGCATCGAGGATGGCGATAGAGGTAAAGGTGTGGGCGGCTGGATTAATGATGATTCCGGCGGCCTGCTCGCGGGCGGCATGGATCGCCTCGATGATCTCGCCTTCGAAATTCGACTGGCGAAAATCGATGGAAATTCCAAGCTCGGCAGCGTCCGACCTGCACCAGCTTCGGATCTCGTCCAAAGTGGTATGACCGTAAATTTCCGGCTCGCGCTGGCCGAGCAGATTGAGGTTCGGCCCGTTTAATATGAAGATATTCCGCATAGAAAGTTTCCCGCTGCTGAACGGGTACGCGGCCGGCGAACGTGGCCGCGCACTCTTTTTGTCACGATCTCGATGAAAAGGGTTCAGCCGTGCTTATTGGACGGTGAACGGCACACCTTCGAGCGTCTTGGGGAAGTCAGGCAGCTTGTCATCGCCAAGCCACTTCTTGTTGATGGCCTCGAGGCGGCCGTCAGCGCGGATCTTGTCGATGAACTGGTTCAGCCAGGCGTTGATCTCCTTGTCGCCAAGCTTGGTCGTCACGCCCATCCATTGCTCGTTGAAGACCACCTTCTGCTCGAAATCGTTGCCAGGTGCAGCCTTGTCCAGATTGAGCTTGTAGGTCGTGTTGCCGCCAATGGCATCGACCTGGCCGGACACCAGCGCCTGCATGTTGGACGCATCGTCATCAAAGCGGCGGATATTCGGGATGTCGCCGAGTGCCGCGGTGATCGCCTTGTCCTGCGCAGCCCCGCGCGGCACGCCGATGCGAAGATCCTTGGCGTCCTGAATGGTGGTGATCTTGTTCTTCGCACTGGACAGAAGGATGATCTTCAAGCCGGCATAAGGCTCAGAGAACTGCACGGCTTTGGCACGATCGGGATACATGCCCATCACGGCCATCTGCAGATCGACCTTGCCGGTCAAGAGGTTCGGAATGCGTGCGGGAACAGCGTTCGGAACGAACTCGACCTTGACCCCCAGCTCCTCGGCAATCAGCCGTCCGACTTCGACATCGTATCCGATGTTCTTGCCGGAAGCGTCGATGGAGCCCCAGGGAGCCTGCTCGCCCATGACGCCGATGCGGACGACGCCCGCTTCCTTGATTTTTTCCAGCGCCTGAGCCTGTGCACCGGATGCCGCAAGCGCCATGCCAACGCCGGCCACGAGGGCGAGTGCAGTGGTCCGGAATGAGAATTTACCCAACATGAAATGTCCTCCTTCGATTTGATGCTGTGGTGGATTCGAAACGGCAAAACTCCTCTTTCGCCATTCCACGCAGTTGCCCGCGCCTTCATTAGCCAACCGGATCGTTGCAACACTGCACTTACGGAAACGGAGTTGGCCAAATTCAAGATGATGACAGAGCCGGTGCCTCACCGACTGCGAGACAGAGAGGCGCGCATGGCGCATGTCTTTCTGCATGCGCCTGAGCCAGGACGGCCTCGTTTCGATACTGTGGTGCCGAGCCGCCATCAGGACCTCGTCGCCATCGCTCGGTAATGGGCGATCGTTTCCGAAATGCCCTGTCGCAGCGGCGTGAATGGTATCGCCCCAAGCACTGTTTCGTTGTCCGTCGGGGCCATGTTCGGCGCCATCGGCACGACGGGTCCTGCATAGTCGATCTTCGCACCCTCAATCTCCGCGAGGATTGCCGCGATCACATCAGGCACATCTTCCGTCGCGCCGCCCAGGGTGAGCGCATGCGCGCCTTCAAACGGCCGGGTTGCAGCCGCTGCAAAGGCAGCCGCGACATCGGCGACATAAACCAGATCCTGCAGACCCGAATATCCGATCGTGTAGGCGTTGCCGGCAACCGCCTCCCGGCAGGCAAGCGTCGGGCCGGCGGTGAGCCCGCTCTCGCGCCCGGGACCGTAGACGACCGTTGGGCGCAGGCCGATGCTTGCAATGCCTGCGTCCCGCCAATAAGCGCGCGCGCTTCCTTCGCAGGCCAGCTTGAACGCACCATATTGCGTGACCGGATAGGGTGCCGCTCCGTCATCCGGGCCGAATACCGCTGCGCTGCTTGCGTAGGCGATACGGCGAATTCCATTGGCCTTGGCCGCTTCAAAGACATTCAGCGTGCCGATCAGATTGACTTTGGCGCCGAGAACGGGATCGTTCATACAGGCAGGGGTCAATAAAGCTGCAAGATGGATGATGGAGGAGCAGCCGCGAGCCGCTTCGGCAAGCGCCGCACCATCGGTGATATCGCCTTGGAACCAGTCGACGCGCTCCGCCACTTCGCCGGCAATCTCCCGCAAGATGCGCCGATCGGTCGTGCGATCGAAGATGCGAACCTCATGACCCTGCCCTGCCAGCGCCTTCAGGATCCAGCCGCCTAGGAAACCGGCGCCGCCGGTGAGCAATATCGGGCTCATGCGGACGCCTTCATATTTTCGGCCGTCAAAGAGAAGGCGGTTTCGTAGATGTTGCTGATCGGAGCGGTCAGGACGCCACTGGCGATTGCCAGCTGCTCGGCTTGCGGCAAGGCGGATCGCAGGCCCGGGCTCGACGATCCCTCGATGAGGATCACGACGTCGAAGCCGCTTTCGTTCATCTCTTCGCGGAGCTCGGTTTCGCGTGTGCGCACGCTCGAAACCTCGTTTCGGGAAACACCGATATGAACGCAGGACACGCCGTCTAGCGTCAGGATGTGTTGAGCAAGCGACTGGGCTTCGGCCCTCAACCGCTCTTCAGCACCGTCTCCCGACAGGTCCAGGCGGACCGTCGCCATGCTGCCGCCATCGCCATAACCGGCCGTTGCAATTTTTTCACAGGCGACCCGCAGGAAATTCTGGAAACTCGGAGCGATCTTCGCCGTCCACGGCGTCGGGTTGTTGAGACGTTCGAGGTAGGCCGGAGACCGGAAAGTATCGAGGCTCTCTCCAGCATAGATAGTTCCGAAGACATGACGCGAGGCGCCGGGCGCCTGCAAACGCTTGCCCATCGTGAAGCCGGGAATCGATAGGCGCTCCGGCATATGCTCGCGGGTGTGCCACTCGATATAGGTACGATCTGCGCCTTCGGCGATGTCATGCCACATCGCAAGAAAGGCGGAGCCCTTTAATCCCATTCCTACCTCCTCCGACATGCCACTTCTGGTTTTCACCAGCTTGACAATCACGTCATTTCCAACTCATGTAGGATACTAGAATGTTAGTATGTTGCAAAAGTCAAGCGCGTCGTTGTCGATTGACCAAGATGGGCGAATGAAAGGTGGAGGACGTCACAATGGAAAAAGAAGCTGCACGCGTCGCAATCGTGACAGGAGGAGCCGGCGGTCTCGGGTTTCCGATTTCAGCTCGCCTGGCGGCGAAAGGCCACAAGGTCGCTCTTTGGGATATCGATCGCGAACGCGTCGAAGCGGCAGCTGCAAAACTGCCGGGTGCCCGGGGTTATGTCGTCGACGTGACGGATCCGGCTGCGGTCGACGCCGCAACGGCACAAGTCGCCGCCGACATGGGTCCACTCGGTATTCTCGTCACCGCTGCTGGCCACAATGGACCGGTGGAAAGCTTCGAGAAATATCCGCGCGACGGCTGGCGATTCGTGATGTCGCTCAATCTTGATGCGGTCTTCCATTGCTGCCAGTCAGCAGTCCGCGAAATGTTGAAGACAGGTTACGGTCGAATCGTCAATATTGCCTCGATCGCCGGGAAGGAAGGTAACCCCAATGCCGTGGCTTACTCGGCATCGAAAGCCGGCGTGATCGGCCTGACGAAATCGGTCGGTAAGGAACTGGCGACGACTGAGATCCGCGTCAATTGCGTTGCGCCCGCTGCCATCGAAACCGAGATGATGAACCAGCTGACGCCTGAGTTCATCGCCTATGTAACGTCCAAGATTCCTGTCGGCCGCCTTGGTCAGGCAGATGAGGTCGCAGCCCTGGTTTCATGGCTTGCATCCGAAGAATGCTCCTTCTCGACGGGGGCGGTCTTCGACGTCTCCGGCGGCCGCGCAACCTATTGAGATCAGACCATGTACAAACGATATCCTCTCTCGCTTGCCTTCCTCACCGTATTCGGCTGCCCGCCCATCGAACATGTGAAGGTCGCTGCGGCATCCGGCTACGATATGGCCGGTTTGCGACTGATCGCCCCGCATGGACTGGATCTCGCCCACCCGATCGTCGGAAACCGGCCGTTGATCCGCGAGATCATACAGGCGGGCGATGACCTCGGCATCTCCTATTATGACGGTGAAGTCTTTACGTTGTTGCCGCAGACCGACGTCGAAAGCTGGCTACCCGTGATCGAGACGGCTGCCGAATTCGGCATCCCCGTCATGCAGATCACCTGCGAGGACCCAGACCTGTCCCGGGCGGGCGACAAGCTCGGCCAGATCGCCGATGCGGCGGCAAGCCACGACATGAAGATGGCGATCGAATTCATGCGCTGGCGCTCGACAGCGACAATCCAGGATGCCGCCCGTCTCGCAGCCGCATCCGGTCGAGACAATGTCGGCATTCTTCTCGATGCGCTGCATCTGTCGCGCTCCGGCGGAAATCCCACTGATGTCGCAGCCCTGCCGGAAGGGCTGGTTCTCTACCTTCAGCTCTGTGATGCACCCGCCCAACAGCCGGCCGACAACGCCGCCTGCATATCCGAGGCAAGGACCGCGCGCATGTTTCCGGGCGATGGCGGCCTTTGGCTGAATGAGCTCATGTCGGTCCTTCCACGGGACATCGTCATCAGTGTCGAAACACCTCACAAGGGTGATTCAGCGTTGAGTTTTGGTGAGCGTGCCGAAAAGGGGATGGCAGCAACGCGCCGTTTTCTGGATGCCCTTCAGAGCTAACGGGCGACGGCGGACTGGTTTCGGAGTATTGCAACTCTAGGGATTGGCATCGTAGAGAATCGGCGATGCTCTGCGGATGGTCGCCTGATGCGATCGATAGAACAGATTGGGAGGCGCGGGAATGGAGTTGAGACCAAAATCCTCGCTGGGCGCTCGTGTGACCGAGCGGTTGCGACGAGCCATCGTCGACGGAGAGCTCGAACTAGGGGATGCGCTATCCGAGGATAAGCTGGCGACAACCCTTGGCGTCAGCAGAAGCCCGGTCAAAGAGGCGTTTGCGACGCTCGAGCAACAGGGGCTGATCGATGTGCGCCCGCAAAGGGGCAGCTTCGTCTTCATGCCGACGCGCGAAGACACCCAGAACCTTTGCGAATTCCGCAAGACGATTGAACTCGAAGCGCTGAGCCTTGCAATGCAGCGGCGCCGGGACGAAACACTCGCAGCCATGCGCGCTGCTGCCGAAGACATGAGCGCTGCCTGCGAAGCCGGCGACAGCTTGCGCAGTGTTCGTGCCGACGACCGCTTTCATGAAGTGTCGCTGGAATATTGCGGCAATCCCTATCTCATCAATGCCTATCGCCTGGTGTCGAGCAAGGTTGCGGCCCTACGCTCGCATCGGTCGACGCTCCCGACCCGAAAGCAGGCAAGCGCCGAACATCTTGTTATCGTCGAGATGCTGGAAGCCGGGCAGATGAAGAAGGCGCTGGACAACCTCCGCACGCACATCCTGATGATGGTAGAGCGCTACAATACGGAGACGGAGCCAGGCAGGGCCACAGGCGGCCGCGCCGCCCGCAGCCCGACACTGGACCATATCGGACCGCTTCCTGATTAAGCGGTCCGGCTCGGCCTTTATAGGCCGATCAATGGCCGCATCGGTTCCAGCCTCGTCCGGCGTCACCGAAGGCTTTCCATCCGGACTCGGTGACGGCCACTGTATCTTCGAGCTTGATGAAACCGAGGCGCGGATGCTGCCAGGTGGTTTCGATCGACAAGACCATGCCCGTTTCCAGCGCCAGCGCTCGGTGCGCGGCCGGATAGGGAATCGGCCCGTCGTCGAGAAGCCTTGGCGCCTCGTGGGAAATCAAACCCATTCCATGCGCAACAAAGCTCATGCGCCCGTCGCGCTCGGATGAGAGGAACGGTGCGGTCGCGGCGAAAATCTCCTGGCCGATCGCACCGGTACGGATCGGGCGGCGAGCCGCCTGCTGGATCTCCTCGATGAATGCCAACGCGTCTTCCAGTTCCGACGAAGGTTCGCCGAGAATACCCATGCGGCAAAGATCGCCGATATAGCCGTGATAGTTTCCGCCCGAATCGAGCGACACGATATCGCCTGCCTGCACCCGCTGCTCGGACGGCGCCCGATTGAGGCTGTTGCCGGCAGTGATCAGGCAATATTCGAAAAGCAGGCCGCGTTGCGTTTCCTCTCGGCGCAGGATATCGACGATATCGTGCTTAGTCTGCCCCGGCTCAATCTTGGAAAACGTCGCCAGCATGGCGTCAATCACGCCCTCGGAAGCGTGTCTAAGATGATCAAGCTCGGGTGCGGTCTTGATTGCGCGCAACGTCTCCAGGACTTCGACGCAATCGGAAATCGCCGCCTGCGGACAAGCGGAACGAAGGATCTGAAACGCATCGGCAGGCAGAAAACCCAGTTCCGCGCCGATGGCTGATGGCGAGATGCCGCAAGCGCTCATCCGGTCAAGGCAATAACGCATCGCATCGGCCGATCCCCGTGCCTTCAGATCGAGATCAGGCCAGAAGCGGCCGAGATCGCGCTCGTAGACCTCATTGGGATTGCCGATATAGGTGGCAAGGTCGGGGCGGCCCCGCGGATAGATCAGGATCGGTAGATAACGGCTGAGACCCGTCGCATCCATGTAATCGAACATGAAGAAGCGATAGCCGCCAAGCAGATATTGGACATTATGCTTGGATGATACGAGGAGGACGTCGAGGCCCCTCTCCTCCATCAACCGGTCGAGCAATCCACTATCGAATGGCGGCGTTGCCGCGGGTTGCAGAGCATTCATTGTCCACTCTCATTTCTTTCCGTTATTCGGGCAGTATCGAGTTGCTCCATCCATGCCCTGCAGACGTTCAAAGTTCTCCTGCTCCAAGCTAGGGGCCCCAAGGCCTTCAGCTGCGAATGGTTCGGCACCTCGACACTGACGATCAGGTCGTCGGGCAAGGCATTGACGAGGCCGGAGACATCGATGCCGCCCTCACCTGGCAAGAGGCGCGCCTGTCGTGCGGTAAACAGCAATTCTTCGCGGCTTGTCGGAATGTCGGCAGGTGCGTCGCAGATCTGGAAATAACTCATGCGGGCCGGATCGATGGCGGCGATATCGGCAAGCTTGGTCGCAGAGCGCGCGACGTGGATGAGGTCGATCAACATCTCTGCGTTGTCGCGTGCTGCGTTGGCGACGATCCGGCTGGCTGCGGCGGCATTGTTGAGTGCCGTCCAGGGGGTGAATTCGAGATTGACGGTCAGGCCATATTGCGCTGCCGCATCGCATAGCTGCCCGTAAGTCTCGGTCATTCGCGCTTCATCGGGATCATCCCCGGCGACGACGATCGTACGGGCGCCGACCTCTGCGGAAGCTTCGAGCATCGGAAGCCAGAGTTCACATTGCGCGACACCATCGATCCGGGCGATTTCAACGTCGAGAACCGTGACACCGGTATCGGCGATCCGTCTCTTCGTTTCGCGAAGCATGGCCGGGTCGTTCATCAGTGGGAATGCCTGGCCGCCCGGCATAGAGGGCATCATGCGGATGCCTGCCAGATCATAGCCAGCCGCAGCGGCGAATTCGATCATGTCCGGCGGGCTGGTTTCCAACGTCATATAGGAAAGCGAATACAGTCTCCTCACGCGCGTTCATCCGTTTTCATTGGTGGAGGGCTTCGTTTGAGCGTTTTCATTGGTGGAGGGCTTCGTTTGAGGTGAATTGGTCGTCTGCCAGCGTTCCTACCCATTTCGTCGAATTCTCTGACATACAGTACCTCAGTTATTGACATACAGTACCTCAGTTGGCAAGCATCAGGCAGTCGTCGGTGAGGAGGATTCAATGAGGGCGCTGGTCTATCTCGGTAAGGAAAATATGAAGCTGCAGCTCATGGATGAACCTCAACCAGGTCCAGGTGAGGTGGCCCTCAAGGTCCAGGCCTGCGGAATATGTGGTTCCGACATGCATGGTTATCATGGTTATGATCCGCGCCGCGTTCCGCCCATGATCATGGGCCACGAGATGGCCGGCATCGTCGAAACCGGCGCGATGGCCGGACGGCGCGCAACCGTCAATCCATTGATAACCTGCGGGCGATGCAACCAGTGCCTGTCCGGGACGCCGCAGCTTTGCGAGAAGCAGAAAAATATCGGGCTTCCACCACATGCCGGCGCCTTTGCCGAAAGGATCGTGGTGCCGGAAGCCAACCTCGTGGAGATTCCAGACAGCATGGACTTCGTGACCGCAGCACTCACCGAGCCCGTGGCAGTGTCCTATCACGCGGTGGGGATCGGCATCGCCGGCCTGCGTCGTCCGCTCTCAGCCGCCAAGGTTGCCGTTCTCGCCGGCGGCGCGATCGGGCTTGCGACGGCGCTTGTTGCCATTTCGCAGGGCGCGGAGACGGTGATGCTCGGGGAGACAAGCGCGATGCGACGCCAAACAGCATCCGCCGCCAGTGCGGCCATCCTCGCTTATGATCCGGACGGGCCGTCTGCTCCCGCTCCTGGATCCATCGATCTCGTCTTTGACGCCGTCGGCGCAAAGGCGACCCGGGAAGCCGCCTTCAGGATGGCGCGGCGGGGAGGTACGATCGTGCATCTCGGCCTCCTTCCCGGCTCGGAGGGCGTGGACGTGCGGCGGATGACCCTTTCGGAAATCGCGTTCCTCGGTTCCTACTGCTATTCAATGGCCGATTTTCGCGAGACCGTTTCTCTGCTTGCCTCTGGCCGCCTTGGGCCGCTCAACTGGATCGAGACCCGCCCGATGTCTGACGGTGCGAAAGCCTTCGCCGATATTGACCGGGGAGACGTGGATGCGGCAAAAATCATCCTGATAAATTGACACCTTGCCAGCCCGCAGCCCATTCCATAGGTCCGCCCGCTGCTGGACGGATTCGGAATTTGAGATAAAAGAGGCCATGGACGAGGCGGGCATGAAGGCAAACAGGAACATCAATCCGCTAAAGAAGAGCCCGATCAGCCGGCAGCAATCGCTTGCCGCCATCGTGGCCGACCGGCTCAAGGCGTCCATTCTCAATCGCGAACTCTCCCTCGGCGAGGCTCTCTCGGAGGAAAAGATCGCGACTGCCATGGACGTCAGCCGGACGCCGGTACGTGAAGCGCTGACGATCTTGCAGTTGCAGGGGCTGATCGTGATTCTGCCGCGCCGCGGCAGTTTCGTTTTCAAGCCGACACGCGAAGACCTTCATTCACTGGTCGAATACCGCCTCCATCTGGAAATGCTGACGGCAGGTTGGGCCGTGGAACGGTCGCCGCAGGCTCTTTCCCGCGCCATGTTGAAAGCGCTCAATGCAATGCAGATCGCCCGCGAAAGCGACGACTCCCTCGCCTATGCTGAAGCGGATACTGAATTTCACGATGCCATCTTCGAACATTGCGGCAATCCGCTTTTCGTCGAGGCCTTCGACATTGTTGCAGGCCGCATGGCGGCTCTTCGCACGCATCTTTCCGATGCGCTTGGACTGCATCGGCAGAAGACCTTCGAGGAGCACCAGCAGATGGTTGAGGCCGTAAAGTTGAAGGATGTGGATCGCCTCCGCGGGTTGCTTCGCAGCCATATCGAGGCGATGGAGACGAATTACGCAGCTGCCCTGCAGATGCTTTCGGCGCCATGAAACGCTGAAAGATCTCGGAAATTGGTGAGCGTCAATGATCAACGGCCGTATCGAAATCGAGTCGCGAAAGCGGCATTCAGTGCGCCGTCCGGCAACTCCCCTCTTGCCAGCTGTCCGATCTGCTCCACGACACATTCCGCCTGATACCGGCGCGCTTCGGCGGTAACGCCGCCGATATGCGGCGTCACCACCACATCGTCACGATTGTGAAAACGTTCACTGGGCTTCTGGTCGGAACCGAGCCCGACATCCAGCGCCGCTCCAGCAATCCTGCGATTGTCGAGCGCCGCAGCCAAGGCGTCCTCATCGACCAGCATCCCGCGCGACAGGTTTATGAAGTAGGCGCCTCTTTTCATCGCGCCAAATTGAGCGGCGCCGAAAAGCCCTGCGGTTTCGGGCGTGGCCGCAGCGAGACAGACGACGAAATCCGAAATCTCCAGCAGGTCATCAAGAAGGAGCTTCGTGACGGACGGGTCGGTCTCGTCGGAATGCGGATCGAAGATGACCACCCGTAATCCCAGCGACAGTGCCATGTCCGCAAGCCTGCGGCCTATTCGCCCGTAGCCAGCAATGCCCAATGTCTTTCCCCGAAGCTGAATGCCGAGCCGGATCGGCATGGCAGCGACGGACGGCGACCGGCCGTAGCGGGAAATGCCGCGCGCCAGTTCGAGCATGAGCGCCAATCCCAGTTCGGCGACAGCGTCCGAGAATCCGGCCGACGCCCTCGTTACGAGGACTCCATGCCTCGATGCCGCATCGATATCGATCGTGCTGACATCGACCGCCGATCTCACGAATGCGAGCAGCGCTTTCGAAGACTCGAACGTCTCCGCCATGCCAGGAACCGACCGGTGTGCGACGATGATCTGGCATCCTTCCGCAGCTTCAGCGAGGTCCGCGCCGGCCTGCGTTTCATCCTGCTGGTTATAGATGAGATCGACATACTTCCCGAGAAGCGCCAGACAATCCGGGGGAAACGCATTGGCGAGTTCGGCAGGTGTGTGGGTGATGTAGGCGCGAAGTCTCAAGATGCGGCATCCGGTTTACGGTTTTGCGAAACAGGTGGAGAGAAACCGTAGAGATTGGAAGGATTTTCCACCAGAATTCTATAGCGCAGTTCGGCCGTGGGCGCCCATTCACCCAACATATTGAAGAGGGCAACGTCATCCGGAAGGGGCATTTCGCCGGCAAGGGCCGCCGGATGCGGCCAGTCCGTTCCCCACAATAGCCGCTCTGGCGCCGCTGCGATCCATGCCCGGGCAATCGCCGAGGTATCGGGGTAGAGATCCGGGCCGTCCATGCTGTCGAGATAGACGCCAGAGAGCTTGATCCATGTGCGGCCCGCGTCCACCAGCTGGCGAAGTGTATTCCACGACGGATCGCTCATGCTGCCGGGCTGCGGTAACCGACCCATATGATCGATCACCACGGGAATGTTGAGGGCGATCAGCCGCGGCGCAAGCGTTGCCAGAAGCGGGGCGCGCGCGTTCAGCTGTACATGCCAGCCGAAGGCCTCCACCCGCCGCGCCAGAAGTTCCAGCACGTCGAGGCTCTGTCCCACATCCCGAGCCGGGCTGAACCGGATCGCCCGCACGCCCAGCTCATGCATATGAGCCAACTCATGCTGGCTCATCATCTCGGTGATCACCGCAACGCCCCTTGCCTCCGAACCCATGAGCTGCAGGTGATGCAGCAGGCAGGCATTGTCGGTGCCGTAGGTCGATGGCTGGACGACGACGCAACGACGGAGTCCGAGCCTTTCCTGAACGTTCCTGTAGCGCTCGAGCGTTGCTCCTTGCGGACGTAGCTTGGCCTGCGGATCGATGGCGAACCTGATATCATAGAGATGAATATGGGCATCGACCGATCCGGTAGGTGCAGTCCAGCTGGGTATCGCTTCGGCACCGCTCGGCGTCTCCAGGTTGCTCATCATACGCGATCTCGCATGCCGAGCC
Source organism: Rhizobium sp. SVR5-2C (assembly GCF_056755115.1). Taxonomy (NCBI): domain Bacteria; kingdom Pseudomonadati; phylum Pseudomonadota; class Alphaproteobacteria; order Hyphomicrobiales; family Rhizobiaceae; genus Rhizobium; species Rhizobium sp. SVR5-2C. Next base: position 24,283 of record NZ_JBNDHT010000010.1, read on the forward strand.
TGTCGGTCGTGAGCGCTAGAAGCCCACCCAGGAAGACGACCACCGAAAGGAACACCAGCGCATCGACATGGCTGCCGGTGTACGATTTGATCCAGCCCATCACGAAGGGTGCCACGAAGCCGGACAGATTCCCCAGCGAACTGACAAGCGCAAGCCCGCCCACGCTGACGCCACCGCTGAGCCCTTCGGTCATCAGCGAAAGTGATGGTCCCTTGACAGCGTAGATGCCAATACCTGCTATCGCGACCAGCGTCATCTGAACCGAGAGGCTGTCGCTGAACACGCAGGAAGCCATGGCGGCGGCAGCAAGAAAGCACGGAATTGCGGTAAACCAGCGCCGTTCAAACCGGCGGTCGGAGAGATAGCCCCAAACGACCATCGCGATACATCCGAGCGCAAACGGAATGGCGCTCAGCAGGCCGACGACGACATTGCTGACGCCGAAGCCCTTGATAATCTGCGGCAACCAAAAGCTCAGGCCGACACTGGATGCGGTGGTGGTAAAGTAAAGGAGCGCGTAGAAAAGTACGCGGCGATCGGCAAGCAGCCCAAGACCGAAGCCGTGCCGGGAGACATAGGCGCCTTGAACATTCTCCCGGTCGAGGCGCGCCTGCAGGACCTGACGTTCACGCACGGTCAGCCACCTGGATTCCGCCGGACGATCTTCGAGATAGGACAGGCAGAACAGCCCGAGCAGGACAGCAGGCAAAGCCTCGAGAATGTAGAGCCACTGCCACCCGTGCAAGCCGAGGACGCCGTCCATGCCAAGGATAGCGCCGGAGATCGGCCCGCCTATCGTGCTCGAGAGCGGGATACCGACCTGAAACGTGGCGATGATGCGGGCCCTATATTGCCGTGGAAACCAGAATGTCAGGAACAGCAGCACGCCGGGGAAGAACCCGGCCTCGGCCGCGCCGAGCAGGATTCGCATAGCATAGAAGGAATAGGGGCCAACAACAAAGGCCATCAATCCAGCGATCAGCCCGAAGGTGATCATGATCCGCGAAATCCAGAGGCGCGCGCCGACGCGCATCATGATCTTGTTGCTCGGATATTCGCAGAGAAAATATGACAGGAAGAAGATGCTGACGCCGAAGGAATATTCGATCGTGTTTATGCCGATCGCCTGGTTGGCGGTAATCGACGCGAAGCCGAGGTTGACGCGATCGAGATAGGCAAGCAGCTGCGCGACGATCAGAAGCGGCACAAGCCGAACCGCGAGCTTCCAGGCAATCGCCTTGATTTCCTGCTCGCTCTCATCACTGCTGTCGACGGCAATCGTCGACCCTGAAATTCCATTTTGGTTCAACATCCGAACCTCCTCCTTAGATTCATGTAAAGCCGATCCTCAAGCCTGTCGGCAAGGCTCTCTCTCCGGATTGAAATGCAAACAGCAGGCGGCTTCGCATCAGACAAGCCCGCTCGATTGCCACGCTTTCGATCAGCGATAGCTGTCTTCGATGATCTCGCAGCCCTTCGCTGCAAGCTCCTTGTCGATCCATGACGTATCCAGCGTTCCGGCAAGGATCGACTTCATCTTCTCGGTCTCCGCAGCCTGTTTCTTCCTGGTCTTTTCCAGAATGCCGGTTGCATCGCCGGGGGGAACGACCACGATACCGTCGTCGTCGCCGACCAGGATATCGCCCGGCATGATGACGACGCTGCCGAGTGAGATCGGCACATTGATTTCGCCCGGCCCCTCCTTGTAGGGACCTGCCGGAGTGACGCCGGCCGCAAAGATCGGCAGGTCCATCTCACGAAGCGTGGCAAGGTCACGGATTGCACCGTCGATAATGATACCGCCGAGCTTCTTCTGCGCGGCCGCCTGCATCATCAGCTCACCGGTGATCGAATTGGTGAGGTCGCCATGGGCATCGAAGGCGATCACATCGCCAGGCTGAGCCATGTCGAGTGCCTTGTGCAGCAGGAGGTTGTCGCCGGCACGCGACTTGACGGTGAAGGCAGGCCCAAGAAGGTTGCCCTTGCTGATCTTGCGAATGCGGGCATCCAGCATGGAAGCGCGGTTCATGCAGTCGCCGATATTGGCGACCGGAAGATCCCTGAAGCCGTCGATGAGGCTAGCAGACGGTCGATCGATCCGCGTGAAAATTCGAAAACCGGGGTTCGGCATGGAAGTCATCCCTTTGCTTGGAAGATCACTAGGCTTGCAGCGCTGAGAAAATCTCGCGGTAGTCGGCGGGCGGCTTGCCCTGGAAATGCTCCTTGAAGCGGTGCTTCACGCACCAGGCGAGCTTTTCCTTGGTGGCGCGCGACATCGTGTCATCGACGCCGAGGCTCTGCAGCGTCGCGATCACCTCGTCCATCTCGTGTTCGCGACGCTCGGCGTGGATGACGCCGCGGGCGATGAGGTCGTTGGCGTTCTGCAGGAAATCGCCGCCGGTAATCGAGGCGCGGATCGAGGCCAGCACGTCGTCTTCGAGACCGAACTGCCGTCCGGCGATCACCGCCTCCAGAAGCAGCATGACGTACCCCTTCATGAAGATGCTGCGGAACATCTTCGAGGCCGACGCCTTGCCGGCAGGGCCATCCAGGGCTGTCACCTTCATGCCGTAGCGATTGCAGAAATCCGCAAAGGCGGCGGCGCCCTTTCCTGACGCCAGCATCGGTACCTTGTGCCTGTTGCCAGGCACCGTGCCCATGACGGCAACATCGACGAAGGTGGCACGCGGCGAGACGATTTGATCGACCGCCACCTTGGTATCCGGTCCGGCGGAGTTGATGTCCACGTATAGCTGGTCCGGCCGAAGCAGGGGTGCGCATTGTTCCGCGACCGGCAGCGCCATGTTGGCGCTGATAGAACAGATGACGATATCGACCTTTTCGACGAGGGCTTGAAGTGATGACTCGAGGACGACATCGGCTTTTGCCGCGCGCGTCCTTATCAATTCTCCTGACGGCCCCTTCTCCCAGGCAGCGTCGTAGGCGCGGATTCCCGCCAGATGCTCGTCGCGCAGACCTTCCGCAATATTGAAGGATGCCTCGCCGAAGCCGAGGAAGCCGATAGTCTTCATCGTGTCGAACCTTTTTTGCCGATTGAACGACGGCCGGCCAGGAAACTGCTCCCAGGTCGCAATAGCCGCCGATAATTTTTTTGCGGGAACACAGCGCAGCCTGCAGGCTGACATAGGGAGAGCTGAGCCGGGCTCAGCGATAGATCGTCACTCCTCCATAGAGATAGCCGCCCATGACCGCCCTTCTTGTGCAAGCATGGTCATCCGCCACCGGATTCATAACTTGCATTTCTCAACCGATCTTCCGAGACGGCTGCATTCTTGAACGAGCCCATTATTGACTGGATAAAAGACCTTCGTCTATTTGTAACATTTCAACCATCCATTACTTTTGGTTATCGAATGGACATTCGCGATATACGCTACTTCCTAAAGGTCGCAGACTATTGTCATCTCGGCAGGGCCGCCGACGAGCTGCATATTTCCCAGCCGGCGCTTTCCAAATGCATCAGTCGCCTCGAGCAATCCTACGGCGTTCAGCTGTTCAACAGGGTCGGTAGGGGGATCACATTGACCGAATCCGGGCAACTACTGCGTGAGCGTTACCAGTTGCTGCAGCAGGATTTGCAGGAGATACAGCGGGAGGTTTCGTCTTATCGCAGCGGCATCGCCGGCGTCGTGCGAGTCGGCTGCTCCGCGTCGATCGCTTCTTTCGTCCTACCGGAAATTTGCCGGACGATGCAGGAAAGGGCACCGGACCTTCGTCTTGAAATCCGCGTCGGCATGGACGACGTGCTGCAGGAAGCCTTGCGCGCCGGCGTAATTGATATCGCCATCAGCCCACACCGCACCGGCCAGACCGACGATGCGATAGTATCGGCCCGTCTTCTATCGGACACTGTCGTCGTCGTGGCGCGCAACGGTCATCCGCTGGCCGGGAGGAAGGCTTCTCTGGAGGCGATGACTGGCTATGGATGGGTATTGCCGATGCCGTCGGTTTCGACCCGACAATGGCTTGATGCAGTCTTTCTCAAGGCCGGTCTGGCACGGCCGGAAACGATCATAACCGCCGCGCCACTGGTTGCTGCTCCCGCTATCATGATGAAAACAGATCTGTTGAGCTTCATGTCCCGGCGGAACCTTGAGACAGGAGAGATCACCGAGATTGAAAACCCCTCCACCACATTGCACCGCTTCTTTGACATCAGCCATCGCGCCAGGAGTTTCATGTCGCCAGCTGTTCGTTATTTCATTACGCTTTTAGAGCGGTAGCCCTTGTAAATCGCAAGGTCTCCCACTGACGCTTTTCATCACAGAATGCTGAAAGCCAAACTTCGGGCAATACAGTGATCGACGTCCGTTTTGCTCGTCATTGAACAAACAATGCGACTCGGCTTACCCATTGAGGAAATCAACGATGCGGCCGTCGCATAAATGAAGAAGTCATAATATTCGAGCGCAGAGCTGATCCAACCTCTTGCAGTAGCTTTCTTGATCCGCGAACTCTCGAATTCTCACGTGCCACTGCCTCGCTCTGGTCGCCTTGATGCTGGAGTGGACGGCCCCTGAACGGCATCGAAATGTGCCAGAATGAGCTGTTAAGATCTCAATCGAAGGGGCCGCCCATGGACAAGATTATTCGTATTGGCATGGATACGTCAAAGCATGTGTTTCAGATGCATGGCGTGAATGCTGCAGAGAAGCCGGTCTTGCGTAAGAAGATGCGACGCAAGGAGATGATCAACTTCTTCACCACCTGCCCGCCACCCGTAATCGCCATTGAGGCCTGCGGCGGCTCTCATCATTGGGCACGGCTGCTTACGTCATTCGGGCATGAGGTAAAAATGATCGCGCCACAACTCGCTAAGCCCTACGTCAAGCGTAACAAAAACGACGCCGCGGACGCCGAAGGGCTGTGCGAGGCAATGAGCCGCCCGACGATGCGGTTTGTTCCGGTTAAGACGGTTGATGACCAAGCGGCACTCATGCTGCTCAGCGTCCGTACCCGCCTGATAACCAACCGCACCCAGCTCGCGAACGCTATTCGGGGTTACGCCAACGAATTCGGCATTTCCGCAGCCAAGGGGCTGGCACACATTCCTCTACTGCTTGAAAGGATACAAACCGACGGGACTGTGCCAGAGCTTGCCCGGGAATTGTTCGTGAGCCAGGCCGAGGAATACGCCCAGCTGGAAAAGAAGATTGCTGATGTGGAGGCGAAGGTAAGAACATGGCAGCGCAACGACGAACGCAGCATACGTCTCAACACAATTCCCGGCATCGGCCCAATCGGTGCGGCGCTCTTGATCATGAAGACACCGGCGCCGGCGCTATTCCGATCCGGCCGCCAGTTTGCAGCCTGGATAGGGTTAACGCCAAAAGATCACTCGACCGGCGGCAAACTGCGGCTCGGTTGTATCACGCGAGCCGGCGATGAAGCACTGCGGGCAGCCTTGGTGGTTGGAGCAACCGCTGTGATTCACCACGCGCGGCGATCTGGTAAGGCCTCACCATGGCTGATGGAACTGCTTAAGCGCAAGCCCCCAAAGTTGGCAGCTGTCGCACTTGCCAACAAGATGGCGCGCATGGCCTGGAAGCTCATGGTTTCCGGGGAGACATACAACACAAAATCGGCGCCAATCCTAATGGGGGGCGCGGCATGAAGATCGGCAACCAAGAACCGGTGAAATCCTAATCTTCACTGAGTGTTGCTGATGCCAGAACTTGCAAGATAGAAGAAGATGGTGTGATCGATCGATCCGGAACACAGGATACCCGCTGATCCCATTGGCAGTTAGAGGCCGACTTGATGTTTGGGACCTGTGTTGCGGAAACCATCTTGGCCAGCGTTCATGTGCGAACGCAGCAACAGGCCGGACATATGGACGCAAGCGATCAGATCAAAATTATCTCAAAATATCTTGCGAGCTAGGGGCCGTCCACATATGGGATCAGAACCGTCGATACTTTGACAGCGTCGAGCCAAGCCTTTGGATTAGCCCAACCTCTGCGGCATAAGCCCCTATTACGGAACTGCGCTTGGCTTCTCGCTCGATCGCCATGTCTATTCGAGTTTCCCGCCTTGAACTAATCCGACGTGACGCGGCCCTTCTGTCTGATAAGCGAGCCGCGCCCTACCGAACTCGCTGGCCGCCAACTTTCGCCAAAAGCCTCTGCTGGCCTGCGTGGCGCGGGATTCGATGCTCCGGCGAATAGCCCAGCGGAGGCACTAGCGTGCTCACCGAATTGTCGTTACGGCAGCCTAGCGCATCAATCCGCAGCGGGAAAATCTAGTGTCGTATCGTTGATGCGGTTGAACAGATTGGTGAAAACAATGCTCGCGATCGACATCGTGACGTCGACAATCTGCGCATCCGTGACACCCGCCTGCTGAACTGCCGTGACCACATCGGCTGGAACCGTTCCGGTTGTTGTGAGCAGATGGTGCGTAAATTTCGCTATTGCATCATTGCGCGCATCACCCGACGGCTGCGCCTGCCGCAGCGCAAGAATGGCTTCTCGGCTCATGCCGATTTTTTTCCCACCATAGTGTGGGCGGCCAGGCAATAGTCACAACCGGTGGTGTGGCTGACGACGAGTTTGACGACTTCGATATCCTTGGCGCTTAGAGTGCTTCTCTTGAGCGACGCTTCCAGACTCAAGACCGCTTCCAGTGCAATCGGGCTATTGCCGCCGATTCCAACATAGGAATTAGGGACCTTGCCGACCGCGCTTTTAACCGCGCTGAACAGTTCAGCCGTGCGGCCTGTGGCCTCAGACAATGATATCGTATGAAGACGAGCCATGATGAATTCCTTTCGTGCTGCGTCTGGGGAGGATCTGTGTCAACGGCTTGTTGCCGCAGGACTATTCGTAGCTGTTTTGCCGTTGCCGTGCTGACGGTCGGGACAAGTGCTTAAAAGGCAGGCCAATTGGGCGATCGCCGTCAGATTTAAGCCCGGGATCCGCACACTCTGTCCATATCGACGGAAGCAATGGATCCAAGAACGCTCGCGCAGACCACCGCGGCAACTGCTTGGGAAAGCAGTTGCATGATTTTACCTGCCATTGATTTTTTGATTAGAGACCGGCGTAGACCATCTTTGTGAACTGATCGCCATTGAACACGAAATTCCCCCACTTGGCGTCGAAAGCGGCCGTCGGCTTTGCGGCTATAATTTCGTCGAGCGATTTTCCCTGTTGTTTCAGGGTGGCCACGCGGTTGCGCACCGTGACCAGCATGTCGCGAAATGCAATCAGGTCGGTGCGCGTGCCGACCTGACCGTGGCCGGGGACGACGATGGTATGGTCGGTGGTTCGCGCGACGGCCTTCTCGGCCCACTTGATCGCGCCATCGATATTACCGCCATCTTCATTGTCGATATATGGATAGATGCCATTCCAGAATGTATCGCCCAGCGCCAGCGTATCCTCCTTCTTGAAGTAGACCCATAGATCTCCATCGGTATGACCATCACCAAAGTTTTCGACTTCGATCTTCGTGTCATCGAAGTCGAACGTCTTTTTGTTGTCGATAAGCAATGTCGGACGCGCGCCCGGCGGCACAGGATCGAAAGTCCAGTTCCAGGCGTTGACATGGGTGGTCTCGGTTAGATGCTTAAACGTATTTTTATGCGCTATGACCGTGGCACCGGCTGCATGCAGCCACGCATCACCATCAGTATGATCCCAGTGCCAATGCGTGTTCACTACGTATTTAAGGGGAGCCGGACTGATGCGGTTGAGTGCGTCCTGCAGCTTTTGTTGCGACTTGCTGATCCCGGCGTCGACGAGGAATTTCCCTTCGTTACCGGACAGGACAGTGATGTTGCCACCGGACCCCATCAGCACGGTGAGATTTTCACGTAGCGGATTGACAACGAGATCTGCGTCTGCGCGCTTGAGATATCGAGAACCGGCGCCGGTATGAAAGTAATCGTCTTGCGTAGCTCCGTTTGATTGAGCAGGTTGGCTGACGGTATCGGCAAAGGCCGCCGAAGAGGCCAATAGAGCGCCGGAAGCGATGGAAATCGAGACCAATAGTGTCGATAATCTGCTGGATTTTTTGATGCTCGGCTTCATTTTGAGGAATGGTTTCATTTGTTTCTCCTTGGTCGAGCGTCGCGAGGCGTTCCCGTTGGTACTTGCGCAGATGGGGGTGAATCTCGGCGCGGGAATGCAGCGGCAAACCCTGTCAGATTGCCGTGTTTTCCAGCCGTAAGAAGAGGTTTCAACAGGCCTGTAGCGAAGCGCCCTTGGTCAAGCCAGCCTGCGACTTTTCCTCGCGCAGCCAAGCTTCCAGGTGATGCTCATAACCTGATCCTTGTGATCGTCCGCGCGTCGCCAAACGAATTGGTGCCCTCAGGCTCACAGGTTTGTCGCGTGCCCCCTCGACAGGGACTCGAGCATATCAAGCTGTTGTCGAGGCGAGCTGAGTGAGGCGCATCGCCGTAGTCTTATGACGAGGATATTCTATTCATAAGAGCTTTCTCTATTCGACTGTCTGTTCAGGCGAATATGCACGCGGATGGCAACAAATGCCAATACCATCTTGTTATCAAGGGGATTGCATTTTCTCATAGCGTTCGGCCGTGCCACGCCGGCGTCTCCGCCGGCTATGCGCCTGATCGACAGGAGTGCAAGCACCCCCTTGCGCAAGCCGCCACGCGGTAAGAACGCCGTGCGATACAGCCAAAATGCATAAGGGGAATTTAACTTTCCAGCGTGCTGGTGTAAGCCTCCGTCACCGCAGCGAAGGCCCGCGCCGCGGCACTATGATATCCGTCGCGACGCCAGAGAAGTGCTGCGCGACGAGTCTCAATCTCAGGCTCCAGTCGAATGATGTGTAGACCGGCCTGCGAGCGCGCGATTGTTTCCGGGAGAATGGTCGCCAGGCCGGCGAAACGCACGATGTCTGCGATAGCGGCTATGGAATTCGCCTCGACCGCCACCTCGGCGCGAACTCCGATCCGACGCAAATAGCGATCCACCATGACGCGGGTGGCGAATGCACGACCCAATAGGGCAAGCGGCACCGTGGTCAGGGCGGCGGCATCTATCCTACCGCTTCCACACGCTGCCGGATGATCAGACCCTACCAGCAGTGAAAGTCGTTCGGAATGCAACGGTATCTCTTCGATATCCTCTGAGACTATGCCGGTGAAGGCAATGCCGACGTCCAGCGCATCCGCTGACAGAGCCTGCTCCATCGCCTCCTGCGCTATCTCTGTGACCTTCAACGTCACCCTTGGATATAACGCGCGGAATTGCTGCACCACCGGGCCGAGCAAATAGATGGCGAAGGAGGGAGTGAAACCCAGACGAAGCTCGCCGGCGGAAAGGTCCTGAACATCCCGCACCGCCCGCTCGCCGGCCTGCAACTCGGCGAGCGCCTTCTGTACGTGACGCAAGTAGATCTCGCCCACATCGGTCGCCCGCACGATCCGACCACTGCGATCGAGCAATTGCACCCCCATCCGTTCCTCGAGCTCGCGGATCCGTCGGGAAAGGGCAGGCTGTGACAGGTGCAACACTGCCGCCGCGCGCGTGAAGCTGCCGTGATCAGCTACAGCCTTCAAATAAAGAAGCGCTCGTTCCATGTATTACCTTGATCTATTAGCATCGTGTAGAACCCTGGACCTGATATCGACGTGCTGTGATCCTCTCACCTAGAGGGGCGGATCCGCGTCGCTCAGGCTTAGATGGTTTGAGGCGGCTGGTACGGTTTCCTTTTTTGCAGGCTCGGAAGCACCGTGATGGGGTTGAACATCTGATGAGCCACTAGATCTTGCAGCGCCGCAGGGCAACGACGTCATGCCTGCGCTCTGGATATTGAAGTTGTCGCTTACCGGCGCGGCGTTTCGTTTACATTTGTCAGAGTTGGTCGAATTTCGTTGCTCATCATGATGTCCCATCGCTGTGTGGAGCAACAGGTGGCATTTCTATCGGCATAAGAATTATAACAAATCTATCGCATCATCAGCGACGTCCTGTAGAGAGCAATCGTTTTAATTGGCAGAGATACTCCTCTATTTGGCAGCAACATGCCCTTCGCCCGTATTGCGGTCTTGACAATCGTCTTAAGGCGGGGCCACCCGAGGTGGTACACCCTATCAAGCCTTCTAGGATTAATGAGGTTTTCAATGAGTAATGAACCGAAGGTCATCGCTGGGATCAAAATGCCCGACAGCGCGATGGCGAAAGCTGCCAAGGAACTCGTTCGCGATACCGAAACCGATCTGCTCTTCCATCATTCGAGCCGCGTCTTTCTTTTCGGCGCTCTGACCGGTGAGCGGAAGATTCTGAAGTATGACCCCGAGCTCCTCTATATCGGAGCAATGTTCCATGACATGGGGATCATGGACGACTATGCGAGTGATACCGAGCGCTTCGAAGTAGATGGCGCCAACGCGGCCAAGGAATTCCTTTCGTCATACGACGTTTCGGAACGCGACGTCGATGACGTTTGGGACTCCATCGCCCTGCATACGACACCCGGTATCCCGCAGCACAAGCGCCCGACGGTCGCTTTGGTCACCGCCGGTGTCGAGATGGACGTGCTTGGCATTGCGTATGACGATTTCACAGACGCACAACGTCATGAAGTTTGTACGTGTCACCCCCGCGGGCTGAAATTCAAACATGGTATCCTTTCATCGTTCTGCTTAGGCACAATTCGCAAGCCGGGTACAACCTTCGGCAACGTGAAGGCGGATGTCCTGTCTTATATGGACCCGACCTACAAGCGCGAAAACTTCGTCGATATCATTCTGAATTCGAAGTGGGAAAGCTAAATTTACTGTCAGCTGAGAACTGATCTCGGTATTGGGCAGGCAATATGCCAAGCCGTTTGACAAAGGCCTCGCGCATTCGCTTCACATTTCCGAAGCCGCATTCGTGCGCGATGACCTTGAGCGGCTTGGCGCTTCCTTCCAGTAAACGACGAGCGGCATCCATACGCGCGCTCTCCACAAAATGCGCCGGTGTCGAGCCTGTCTCGGCGACAAACGTGCGCGCGAAGTTCCGCGTACTCATGCAGCTCACCTCAGCCAACTCACCCACTGAAAGGGTGTTGCCGAGATTTTTCATGACATAGTCGGTCACCTTTGCGATCGGCGAACCGGCATCATTGGAAATGTCAATGTACGGACTGAATTGAGACTGTCCACCAAGGCGCTGAGCCACCACGACGAGTCGTTTTGCAACTGCGAGGGAAACTACTGGCCCGTGATCATCACGGACCAGGGCCAATGCCATATCGATGCCCGCCGTTACCCCGGCAGAGGTTATCATCCGACCGTCCTTCAAAAAAATTCTATCAAGATCCACTCGCGCCATCGGGAACCGCATCGCGAGTTGTCTTGCATTCTGCCAATGCGTTGTCACATCCTTATTGTCGAGAAGCCCCGCCGCGCCCAAAAGAAATGCACCGGTACAAATTGAACCGTAGACCTTACTAACCGCGGCGAGCCGTCGGATGCATCTGGCCATTTCTGCAGGCGTCTCAAATTCAGGCAGATGCGGCCCGCCGGCAACCAAGAAAAGATCAAAGGGGCCGGTAGCGTCCTCATACGTCAAATGAGACTGAAGAAGCTGCCCGTTAGAAGCTCTGATTGGCGAAGTATTCTCGGCGATAGTCGTTACCTGATATCCAGCATCCTCTCCTACAAGGCGATTCGCCTCCGCGAACACGTCCAGCGGCCCGGACACGTCCAACGCTTGAACACCGTCGAACAGAAGCACCCCAACAGTCTTCATCGATACCAAACCTAACCATCTGGACAGCTTGAGTACTGGCTGAAGCTCGTACTGGCAAGGCGAGGTCGGCGCCTTTGTTGCCTATTCCGGTGCAGCGCTGATCGCTTGAATCAAAGACGTTGAACCTCGTAAATACTTCAACGCATAACGGCCCAAGCTATGAGATTCAAACTCCCTATCGGTTCAGAGAAAGCAAGAACGCTCTCGTCGGCGACCGCGGCGCAATGTCCTGCACGCCGTCCCCAGTTGCCCAATCGTTGCGCCGTCCGTAGAGTAAAAGCACGATCATTAGAGACCATGGAGAAAAGCTTCGCTCGAGAATATGATGTGGAGAAGTCGCGAGACACATTATTCCTCCAAGTAACCACCATCAAATGTCGTCGGGCCCCCCATACGATTTGAAAATCTAAGACCGCTATTTCAGCCTCTCGGCCAAGACGGCGAGATCACATTGCTGTCCCGGCATTGGGTTCTGACATCGTCCCGCCGAGTGCCCGACAGCGATCGAAGCAAGCGCGAAAGGGATGTCTTACGAACCTAACATACCCGGACTCAACCTCCCACAGACACGCCGTTTCCGATCCCGATAAAACGCTCCTTCTACACCGCTGAATTTTTTTCTGTCGCGCTGTAAGAAGCGCCCTTCGCTGGCGAAGAGGAAGGCGCAGGTCAATCCGGCCTGTTCAAATCGGAGATTCTCCATGACGTTTCGTCTGTTCGCCGCAACGCTCGCCGTAATCGCGGTCTCGTCTCTTCCGGCACTATCCCATGACATGGTTGAGAAGTCGCCGCCGGCGGCACCCTACAAGGCCGTGAGCGGCCTCGTCAAATTGCCGGATTTCATTCCCGGCATGGGCCAGCTCTTCGTCGATCCGACCACCGTTCCCGCCGGTCCCTTTCTTGCCTATGATCACTCGGGCAAGCTCGTCAGCACCATCTACATGCTGCCGATCAAGGATTTTAAGCCGGACATGAATCTGGGCAGCCTGAAGGCCCCCGGCGGCAAGGTCGATCACATCACGGTCAACTATAATGCCGGCCATCCGGGCGTCGAGGAACCTCATATCCATGTCATCCTCTGGCATGTCCCGGTCGCCGACGAAGCTCTGGTCGCGAAATGACCCTGCGCCGCCGCCGGTTTCTGGTCAGGGGTAGCGAGGTCATCGCTACCCTAGCCCTCTCGCCTCTCTTGCCCCGCTTGGCCCGGGCCGGAGATATCGTCGATATCGAAATGACCAGTCGTGCCGACGGCTCCGATGTCTGGTTCGATCCGCTTGGGGTCTGGATCTTTCCCGGGCAGACGGTGCGGTGGACCAATCGCGATCCGGGAGATTCCCATACGGCGACGGCCTACCACCCTGACATCAAGGGCCGCCCACGCCGGATACCCAAAGCCGCCAAACCGTGGGACTCGGATTTCCTATTGCCGGATGAAAGCTATTCCGTCACCCTCACCAAGCCAGGGGTCTATGACTATTACTGCCGGCCGCACGAGCACGCCGGCATGGTCGGACGCATTGTTGTCGGTGATATCAATGGCACCGACTGGTGGACCGACCCCAAGATGGCCTCAGACCCCGATTTGCCGGCCCCTGCGTTGCATGTGTTCCCGACGGTGCAACAGATCATAGAGCGAAAGATCGTTCGCCACGGCTGATGAAGCCCTGCTTCAATAACATTAGTTAACCCATCCGGAGATCTATATCTCCGGATACTTATTCGAATAAGCCGCTCATGAACATTAGCGAAGATTCGGTGAATGGCCGAATTTGTTAGAAGAATGGCCGCATTCGGCGGAACTATACAATTGACGCTCCCGAGGGGCTTGAGGATATCCATTCCAAACCTTCAGCGCGGTCGAACGCGCGCTTCCCGGAGCCTGCCTCTCATGCACCCAGTTCAACGACTGACCTGCAGCTTTCAGAAATGGATCGGCCTCGCCGCCGCCTACCCATCACAGGGGCCGTTTCATGCGGCGGCAAGTCCGGACGAAATAAGGTCGGCGCAGGCCGCGAGACGCAAGTCGCTGCAACAGGCGCGCGAAGAAGGTTGGGCGGCCGCGATGCGCGCCGGCCTGACGGGCGATACCCACGCCTATGGCTGGTTTTTGGAGGATGCGACCCCCTATGTCAGGGCCGTCGTTCGCCGCCGCGCCGGCAATCGGTCGGCAGCCGACGTGGAAGACATCGTGCAGGATGTGCTGCTCGCGCTGCATCTCAAGCGCGGCAGTTGGAACCAGTCTCTGCCGATCGGTCCGTGGATCAGTACTCTAACGCGCAACAAGATCGTCGATGCTCACCGCAAGACGAAATCGAAGGCCCATATCCCCATCGACGACCTCGCCGATGTGCTGCCGGCAACGCAGGAGGAGAGTAGCGGCGATCCCGACCCAGACATCAGCGGCCTCTTGTCACGTCTGCGACCGCAGCAACGCGAAGTCGTTCAGATGATTTCCGTCGACGGCATTAGCGTGCGTGACGCCGCCTCGCGGCTGCGCATGAGCGAAGGCGCGGTCTACGTCACACTGCATCGGGCATTCAAGGCATTGGCCGCGCTTTATCGGGGGAACGCATGATGAAAACTGAAGAGCTAATCCGCCACCTCGCAAAAGACTCGACGCTCCGCTGGCCGTTCCAGCGCGTTTTCGCACTCGCCTTAGCTGCTGGTCTTGCCATCACCGTGCTGATCTACGCCGCCCTGGTCGGCCCCCGGCCCGATGTGCTGCAAGCGGCCGAAACCACGCGTTTTCTGTTCAAATTCATCGTCACCCTGTCGATGGCGATCACGGCCGCCTTGCTCGTCGCCCGGCAATCCCAACCGGGAAGCCCGCTCGGCCTCTGGGGGCTCGCCCCTACCACCGGGCCGCTCCTGCTCATCGCCGGCGTCATCGCCGAACTGATCGCCTCGCCGCCCTCCGCCTGGGCCGGCCTGGCGATCGGCTCGAATTCACTGATGTGCCTGACCCTCATCCCGGTGCTAGCCGCCGGCCCACTCTTCTGCTTGCTCATTGCGCTCCGCCACGGCGCCCCCACCCATCCCGGCGTTGCCGGCGCCACTGCCGGCCTGCTCGCGAGCGCTATCGCCGCCACCTTCTATGCCTCTCGCTGCACCGATGACAGCCCGCTATTTGTGGCGACCTGGTACCCCTTAGCGAGCGCATTTATGGTTGTAACGGGATACGCGATAGGACTTCGCACGCTGCGATGGTAGCTTCGAAAGATCGCACGAAAAGATCGACTGTACTGAGCTGAGCCAACGTTAGAGCTCACGACGCGCGCTCTCGTAACCGCCGCCAGGCGCACCTTTGGTATTGGAAAGATTCTTGCGGATGACATTGGCCGGGATGCTTATTGCCGCTCTTTTCGCCTGTACTGGTCTTGACTGCGCTTGCCACCGCTATCGTCACAACCCGAATATGCGGAAGGAGGACCGGCCGGGCAGCTCGCGGACGGCCTCAAAACCTTCCAGCCGCTCAAACAGCCGCGTCGCCGCCCAGCGCGAAAGGGTGCTGCCAGGTACTGAGGCCGGAACGGCATCCTCGTTCAACAGCTTGCGGATGACCGCCTCAGCGCCTTTGTCCGAACTTTTGGCGCTACTGCCAGAAGCCGCGATGCAGACGATCAAACTCGGCGGCGGAGCGCCGTGCGGCGTCGACGCCGCCAACCAATGCCCAGCAGATCGCTTTCCGATAAGCCGGTTCAACCGGGCCGCACGCGACCACGGCGGCCAATGGTGCGGAAGGCGGAGCCAAAACGCTCGGAAAGCAGCAGCGGTAAGGGCCTCGACTATTTCAGCCTTTGCGCCAGCACACCTCGGCCAGTCCGAGCGATAGCACCTTAGCGTCCGGGCGAACGGCAGAGATCGCCGCTATCAGGTCCGCCACGACAAGAGGTGCCGCCCGCCCGGATTAATTCTTAGAACCGACTATCTCGGGAGCCGAGGCCAGGCCGTCATCCCAACGAAACCCAAGAGGTCGACAATCTCCTTAACGAGTGGCGTAGTGATGGTCCCGGATCGGCGCGTCAGCATTCGTGCGGCCAAAAACAGCTTGCCGGCTGGACCTGGATCCTCACCCGCAGCCGTTAGCAAAACCTCGTCGCGGATCGCGTTTTCCTCCTCGGTGCGAGCAAGCATTCTGGCAGCGACAATGGCCGATTTCAGGACCAGGCGATCGCGCCAGCAGCCAAGCCATGGCGGGTCGGCACGGATCAGATCGTCGAGCGATTTCAGGGTGATACCGGGGGCGAATGCGGCGTCTGATTCAGCGACCTCGTGAGTTCGCGGTCGTGTCCAGCTTGGCAGGCGAGGCGACCAGGTCGGGGTCATTGGAGCGGAAGGAGCGAGCGGTTCATGCGAAGGAGCAGAGATCATATGCGCGGTTTATGCCAGTAAATCGCTACAAGCCGCGCGGCCAGTCGGTAAAGAAAAATGACCGAAATCTTGCATTATCGGACGTCACGGTAGAACCCGGAGCACGATCGAAGCGTCGGCTAGCGCAAGACTTCGTCGAACAGCGCTTCGACCCAATTGCCGAAGCGCTCCGCTGCCGAGGAATTGTCGGCCTGTCTAACCAACCAGTATCCCTTCTGAACGTTTGTCGCGCGGTCGTCCAGAATGACGAGCGATCCCGCGTCGATTTCTTCTCGCACGAGCGAGGTTGGGCAGAGACCGATACCTTGCCCTCCGAGTACGGAGCCGATCATCAGCGTAAAATCTGCGAAGAGCGGACCATTGATGGCGGCCAGTCGAACTCCGCCCTCAGCGAACCATCGCCGCCAGACATCGGTCGTTTCGTCATGCAGCAGTGGAGCGTTGACCAGTCCTTCTGCTCTGAAGTCCGGGTGCCGTGCTGCGAAGTCGGTTGAGCAAGTCGGTCTGACTTCGCCAGACAAGAGTTTGTGCCAGTCCGCTGCGCGACGCTCGCCGTAACATATCCGTAGATCCACAGTGGCGTCATCAAATTGAGTGCTGTGGTGGCCATAGAGAAGATGAAGTCGTACGTGGGGCTCGATGGCTGAAAAGAGCGGAAGCCGGGGGATGAGCCAGCGGATCGCTATTGAGGGAATGCATTCCACAGTGACGGTATCGAGCTCTTTTCGACCGCGTATAAGCCGAGCTCCTTCTTCAATGTTGCGAAGGCTGTCGGCGACGATGCGAGCAAACTCTCGACCCGCGACGGTCAGAGCCACTCCCCGCCGCGCTCTTACAAAAACCGAGCTGCCGAGCCAATGTTCAACTGCCCGAACATGCTGGCTAACCGCTGCAGGGGTCATATTGAGTTCCGCGGCGGCCTTAACGTAATTCTCGTGCTTAGCGGCAGAGGCGAAGGCACGGAGGGATTTGAGGGGAGCAAGAGACATTGGGGAAGGCTAAGCTGAGCTTAGCCTAAGAGCAAGCGTTTCCGGGGTTGTGACGGCGGTATCATGCGCTATGAAGCAGTTAAAAGATCTATAGGAGTTTTGAATGTCGACTGTGAACGACGCCCTAGCGCCCGAAGACGCCGACGAAAGGCGCTCAAAGCATCTCGTTCTGGTGTACCCTAGCGACCGCCTTCCTAAAGTTGACCTCGAAACGCTCAAAGTGGCCAGGAAGTCGATGCAGAGAATCGACGAGATTATTGTGGCACCGCGTGACGCGAACTTCTTTCGGGTGCCCAGAGGACACTTCTTCCGAATCACTTCGATCGAAGGTCCTCAGGTTGGCGACTTCAATCTTTGGAACGCCAACGATCTCTCCGAGAGATTTTTCAGCGGTAAGACACGAGCACTGCATGGGACCCATGTCGGCGTAGGCGATCAACTATGGACTAACCTCCCGTACATGAGGCCAATGGCGACCATCACGCACGACACGCTCGGTTGGTATGGCTATGATGATGATGGGGCAGGCGTTCACGATGTTATCGGCACACGATGCGATCCCTATACCAACCGCCTGTTGAACGGGAGCGACTATCATCATTGCTGTCATTCAAATTTGACGCGTGCTCTGGCCAAGGCCAAAAATCTTGAACTTGCAGATGCCGAGCCACACGTGCACGATGTGCTCAACGTGTTTATGTGCACTGGGTTCACAAAGGATACTCATCAGTACTTCATGAAGGCGAGCCCGGTTCGGCCTGAAGACTACGTTGAGCTATTCGCCGAGATTGATCTCCTCGGCGCGCTTTCGGCCTGTCCTGGTGGCGATTGCGGTTCCGAGCATTCGAGCGACCAGGCAGCGTGCTATCCGCTCAAAGTCGAAATTTTCCGCCCGGATCCAGAGACATTGGCCAACTATCGGTATCCGGAAATTAATCCGTATCCTCGAAGCCATGGGGTGGTACAAGCCGGATAGCCGGCGCGGTTTACTGCCGCGATGATTGTGGCTGTTTCCATGCGCCGTTCCCCGAAGTTACATCAGCACTTTTTGATAGGCACCTTTCTGGGCATTAAGGCAAAAAGCCCAAATAGCTCCGACGCTACGGCTTCTATCCAGAGTGTTGATATTGAGGCTGACAGGCATGCGACCCTAACGAATTAGATCGCGACCTCCCTAGGCGTCAGATGCACGCCAGCGAGTGTGCAACGAACCGACCCGCCCGCTTTCTCGATCGTCGGGATGTGCAGGGGTACAATCCTAAGGACGCTTTCTATCGTCGTGCGCTGAGCGGCGGTGAGCACTTTTGCCGCAGTCGTAGACAACGCCAGCACACGGCTTCGCGCGCCCTGCAGCTCCAGCGCGTTGGCCGCGAAACTCGCGATCTGAGCAGGCGTCAGCTCGATGACAGCCCGTCCGGACGTGGTCAGCCTCTGAACGATCTCCGCTCGCCGCGCCGAATCGGTGATCATTTCGCTCCCGATCAACGCCACGTCGGTGCCGACGCACATGAGAACGTTGGTATGGTAGACGGGGGTACCGTGTTCGTCCCTGGCATCGAAGACCATTGGCTCGAAATTGAAATGGGTCGCGAAACGCTCTAGCGCGATAGGATCGGTTCGATCCGAACGAACCGCGTATGCTACGCGGTCGACGTGGTCGAGTACCATTGCGCCGGTACCCTCAAGGTACAGCCCGTCGACCTCTAGACCGGAGTAGTCGATGATGTCCTGGACGCGATAGCGCCTTTTGAGGAATTCAATGACGTCGGAGCGCCGTTCGCGCCGCCGGTTTTCCGCCTTCATCGGGTAGATAGCCACATGGCCACCAGAATGCGTGGAGAACCAGTTGTTCGGAAACACCGAGTCCGGCGTGTCGTTGCCGCGGTCTTCGAAGAGGTGAACGGTGACGCCTTGCTCGCGCAACGTCTCGACCGCCGCCGTTATCTCGTCGTAGGCTTCGCGGGAGAAATCGTCGCCCGCACCGGACGGAGCCTGGAATACGTTGTCGATAGCGGTTTCGGTGTTGACGGTGAAGTTGTGCGGGCGAACCATGACGACTGCCGAAGGTGCCTGGACCGAGAAATTCTGTCTGCTCATTTCGCTCTCACTTCGCTCTGAGATACATGCCGAAGAGATCCCGCGGATCATCCGGGTCGGCGATCATGTCGAGGTTTTGGAAAAGTCCGGCCTCCAACATCTTTTCGCGGACGTAGCGTAGCGCCGAGAAATCTTCGACTGCAAAGCCCACGCTATCGAACAGCGTGATCTGCCTTGCGTCACGGCGTCCGGGGGCCTCGCCAGTCACTACCTTCCAAAATTCAGTGACGGGATAGTCCGCATCCATCTGCTGGATCTCGCCTTCCACCCGGGTCTGCGGCTCGTATTCCACGAATGTGTCGGCGCGCAGCAGGATGTCGGGGTGGAGCTCGGTCTTGCCCGGGCAGTCGCCGCCGATAGCGTTGATGTGGACACCTTCACCGATCATGTTGTCCGTGAGGATCGTCGCGTATTGCTTGTCGGCCGTGCAGGTGGTGATGATGTCGGCACTCTCCACAGCGGCCTGGGCTGAGGCGGAGACAATTACATTCAGTCCGGTGCCCGCGAGGTTGCGCCTGGTCTTCTCGGTCGCCGCGGGGTCTATGTCGTAGAGGCGCACGTTCGAGATCCCCACGACCCCTTTCATGGCCAGCGCCTGAAACTCAGCCTGGGCACCGTTGCCGATCAGGGCAAGCGTCGCAGCGCCCTGCGGAGCGAGATGGCGGACGGCCATGGCCGAAGCCGCTGCGGTCCTGAGCGCGGTCAACATCGTCATCTCCGTTATCAACACTGGATATCCGGTCGAAACGTCCGCCAGTAAGCCAAAGGCCGTCACTGTCTGTAGGCCGCCACGCGTGTTGTTGGGATGACCGTTGACGTATTTGAAGCCGTAGGTCGATCCGTCCGAAGTTGGCATTAGTTCGATGACACCGTCGGTCGAGTGCGAGGCGATGCGCGGTGTCTTGTCGAAGGACGGCCATCTGCGAAAGTCGGCTTCGATGGCGTCGGTTAGCTCGACCAGCATCGTTTCTAAGCCGACCTGGTGAATGAGTTTCAACATATTCTCGACGCTGATGAACGGAACATAAGCCTTAGGCGAAGGCGCGAGTGCGGGCATCCGGTTTCTCCTTGTTGTAAAGAAATCCTAGAGTGACGGAATGGCTATCGAAATGGGCAAAGCCAGCAATATCCGTCAGCTGTTTGGACATTTTGCAAGGTGACGCCGAACGTTTTGCAAACCGGCCCGATAGCTGACGGCCCGGTCTTTCCCACGTATCTAGATAGGGTATGCTTTCCCGAAAAAGATCGAGAGCGCTCCGTGACCAACCTCAAAAACCTGCCGTTACCCACTCTCAAGACTTTCGAGGCCGCCGCTCGTCATCAAAGCCTCGCGAAGGCGGCCGCCGAGCTCAACTTGACGGACAGCGCCGTCAGCCATCAGATACGTCGCCTTGAGCTTGCTCTGGGATGCGATCTCTTTGTCAAGTCCGGACGTGGCGTGGTACTCAGCGACGCAGGACGCATCTTTGCTCGGACCGTCTCGAACGCCATGCAGGACATCCTCGGCACGGCGCTTCTGCTCGCGGACGCCGACCAGATCCACGGACGGCTCGACATCGCCTGCCCGCCGATGTTCGCCAATACCTGGCTTGCCAAGCACCTGAACGACTTCTGCCAGGCTCATCCGACGATCGAATGCCATATTCGACTGGTGGAAAACCAGCGCGTGCACGAGCTCCCGGATATCGACGTCGGCATCTCGTTCGGATCGGGAGGCTGGGTCGACAAATGGTGGTCCCTGCTCGCCCACGTAAACGTGACTCCGGTTTGCAGTCCCATTCTCTTCGAAAGGACGGGTAGACAGATTCTGCAGCCGCGCGACTTCCGGCACGTGACCCTCCTGCACCAGGACGACGGCTTGGAGTGGCGGCGATGGTTCACAGAAGCGGGTGCCGCCGACGCCGACAAAGAAGCGACCCACCTATACTGCAGCGACCTCGGGATGGCTATCGATCTCGCGATCCACGGAACAGGGGCAGCCCTTGTCAGCGACACCCTGTCCGGGAGCGATTTCAAGAGGGGCATACTTGTGAAGCCTGTCCCCATATCGATCGACGCCTTCGGCGGCTGGCACGTTGTGTGCAACAACACGAGCATTCGCAGATCCGCTCCGCGTCTGTTCCTGAGATGGCTTCTTCTCGAGTTTGACCGCGGAGCGGCACTGGCCACTCTGCCTGCCATTTAGGCCATTCCCCTGATTTATGGTCATGATTTCGCGAAGGCTATTGAGTCAGGAAACGACGACTCATGATATCATATCATGGATGACGTGATGAATGGTCATTTGCGCAATCGTCCCGATCCCGCAAGTATGCCGCCAACAAGAAGCGGCATCGACCGCACGGGAACTCTGGAAACAATGCTTAAATTAGACGCGCACGAAATCCGTAAATCCTACGGCACCCACGAAGTTCTTCGCGGCGTGTCCCTCAAGGCGGATGCCGGGGACGTCATCAGCGTTATCGGAGCCAGCGGATCGGGCAAGAGCACGTTTCTCCGCTGCGTCAACTTCCTGGAGCGTCCGAATAGCGGTACCATCGCTATCGACGGCGAAGTGCTAGCGACCCGCAAGGACCGTCACGGAACAATTCAGCCGTCCAACAAGCAGCAACTGCGACGCGTCCGCAGCAAACTCGCGATGGTGTTCCAGAACTTCTGCCTGTGGTCGCATATGAACGTTCTTTCGAACGTCATCGAGGCACCGATGAGCGTACTCGGCCTCAACAGGAAGGAAGCCGAGGAACGCGCCAAGGCGAACCTGGCGAAGGTCGGCCTCGACAGCAAGGTCCTCGACAAATACCCCGCGCATCTCTCGGGTGGTCAACAGCAGCGCGTGGCCATCGCGCGGGCATTGAGTATGAACCCCGAAGTCATCCTTTTTGACGAACCCACCTCGGCGCTCGATCCCGAACTGGTCGCCGAAGTGCTCAGAGTCATGCAATCGCTGGCCGAGGAAGGGCGCACGATGGTCGTCGTCACCCACGAAATGGGTTTCGCTAAAAACGCATCGAGCCGGGTCGTCTTTCTCCATGAGGGAAAAGTCGAAGAAGAAGGGTCACCAGACGCCGTTTTCGGTCGGGCCGATAGTCCACGGCTGCGGCAATTCCTGGCAGGCCGCCTCAAGCACTAGTACGTCAATCGTGACATACAGCAACGACAGCAGAGGAACTACTAATGAGACTTCCGATTCAATCCGTTCTCGCAGCCGTACTTGTGGCTTCGGTCATCGCTCCGCCGACGTTCGCAGCCGAGAAGGTCAAGATTGCAACGGACGCTACCTTCCCGCCGTTCGAATCTGTCGACGCCCGCGGCAAGGTTGTTGGGTACGACGTCGAATTGATGGAAGCTGTCTGCAAGGCGGCGAAGCTCGACTGCGACATCTTCAATGCCGCGTGGGACGGCATGATCCCCGGCCTCATCGACGGCAAGTACGATGCCCTGATTTCGCAGCTCACCGTCACCGAGAAGCGCCGCAAGGTCATTGCGTTCAGCGACATCTACGAACACCCGGTGTTTCGCTTTGTCGCTAAAAAGGGCGCGAACCTCGAAATCACGCCGGACGGCCTCAAGGGCAAGACCATTGCCGTCCAGACCGGAACTCCGATGGACGCATACGTCACGTCGCACTTCCCGGACGCGACCATCAAGCGCTACGACAGCGGCAGCGCTCCCTACCTCGAGCTCGCCGCCGGCCGCGCCGACCTGCATATCAGCTACCAGGCGCAGATCATCCACAGCTTCCTCAAGAGCGAGGACGGCAAGGGCTTCGAACTTGTCGGCCCACAACTGACCGGTAAGGACGCCAAGGAATTCGGCGAAGGCGTCGCGATCGCAATCAACAAGAAGAACACCGATCTGCTTGCGAAGGTGAACGAGGGCCTTGCGGCCATCAAGGCGGATGGGACGCTCAAGGCGCTCGACGCGAAGTACTTCGGCGAGTGAGCCGATGACATCGGAGTACATCACGACGGTACTGACGGCAGGGTCGACGACTCTGCTCGTCGGTCTGGCATCTCTGATCCTGGCGACCGTGATCGGTCTCGCCGGAGCATATGCCAAGACATCCGAGCACCGGCCGGCAAGGTTGATCGCGGGCGGATACACATTCCTGGTACGCGGAATTCCCGACCTCGTCGTGATGTTGCTCATTTTCTACAGCCTGCCCGCCCTCCTGAACGAAGTCTGCGACGCATTCGCATGGGATTACCGGGTCGAGTTTTCGGCAGTCACCGCCGGCATCACCAGTCTTGCCCTCATCTTCGGCGCATACATGACGGAAACCTTCAAGACGGCATTGCAGAACATCCCGCACGGGCAGATCGAGGCCGCCCACGCCTGTGGCTTGTCCGGGTGGCGGACGTTCCACCGGATCGTGCTTCCCCAGCTCATCCGCCTCGCCTTGCCGGGCTTCGCCAACAACTGGCTCGTCCTCGCAAAGGGCACCGCGCTGGTCTCCCTGATAGGTCTTCAGGACGTTATGTTCCGTGCGAAAGGAGCAGCCGAAGCCACTGGAAAACCATTCACTTTCTATCTTGTCGCGGCGGGATTCTACCTCCTCCTCACCTTGGTGTCGATGGCAGTCCTCGGATTGGTCGCGAAACGGTTCAGCGTCGGAGAAAAGGTATTGCAGCGATGAACTGGGACGTCATCCGTGACAACTTTCCGCTCTACCTCGAAGGCGCGAAGCTGACGCTTCTTCTGACATTCGCGGCGCACGGCATTTCGTTTGCGCTCGCGCTGCCTCTCGCCTTTGCTCGCAACAACGACAACACATTGGTGCGGCTTGCCGTTCTCGCGTACTCATGTGTGTTTCGTGGCACGCCGCTGCTTGTGCAGTTGTTCCTTATCTATTTCGGCCTCGCGCAGTTCGAACTCCTGCGGACGAGCGTGGTCTGGCCGTGGCTGTCAAGTCCAATGGTCTGCGTCCTTGCCGCCTTCGTCCTCAACAGCACTGCCTATACGACCGAGATTTTCGCGGGCGGCCTCCGGCATATTCCCGTCGGAGAAATCGAAGCCGCGCGTGCATACGGCATGTCCCCCTGGGTGCAGGCCCGGCGTATCCTTATTCCCGCGATGCTTTCAAGGTCCCTGCCGCTTTATGGCAACGAGGTGATCATGATGCTGCACGCGACTTCGCTCGCCAGCACGGTGACTCTCCTTGAGGTGACGGGCGTGGCGCGCACGATCACCCTGAACGACTACATCCAGCTCGAGCCATACCTGACGGCCGCGGCCATTTATCTCGCCTTCACTTTCGTACTCGTTTCTGCGTTCCAACTCGCCCAGCATCGGTGGGCCGGCTACCTCGAACATGGACGCAACCGCTGACCACCCGAACCACGGAGAACTACAATGAAAGAAAAGCCGGACCTCGGCGCGCTCTTCGGCGCAACGTCGGAAACATCCACGTTCCTCGGGCTGGAAAGTTGCACGGATCTTGGGACCCTGAGCGCCCCCGTCGCAATCCTGGGCGTTCCGTGCGCTACTCCCTATGCTTCCGTCGGAGCCTACTGCAAGAAAGGCCCGGACGCGCTTCGCCACGCCACTTCCTCGTTGACGGCCAACATCGACCGCCACGACTTCGACCACGGCGGCCGCGTCTTCATAGAAGGTTTAGGGCGGCCCGTCGACTGCGGCGACCTCGAATTCGACGAGCGTGACGGCGCCGCCAACCGCGCAAGGATTTCCGAGGCGGTGTCCACTATCGTCGGCCGTGGCGCGACGCCCGTGCTTCTGGGCGGCGACGACTCCATTCCGATCCCGATGATCGAAGCGCTAGGCACGTCGATGCCGGGAAAGAAGTTTACAATCCTCCAGATCGACGCCCACATCGACTGGCGCGACGTCCATATGGGTGAAAGCCAAGGCCTCTCCTCGACGATGCGCCGGGCGTCAGAAATGGAGCATGTCGAGCGCATCATCCAGGTAGGAGCCCGCGGCATCGGTTCGGCCGCAACGTCGGATTACGAGGACGCCGTCTCGTGGGGGGTGGAATTCGTGACGGCATATGAGCTCCACAAGAACGGCGTCTCCACCGTCCTCGAAAAGATTCCGGAGGGCAGCGAGATCATCGTCTGCATCGACGCTGATGCTCTCGATCCCGCCCTTGTTCCGAGCGTCATCGGCAGAGCGCCGGGCGGCCTGAGCTACTATGAGGCTGTCGACTTAATCAAAGGCGCTGCCAGCCGCGGCCGCATCGCAGCGATGGACTTCGTCGAGTTCATGCCGGAGCGGGACGTCGATGGGATTGGCGCGCTTACATTCGCCCGTCTCGTCACGAGCGCCCTGGGTGTTCTCGTCCGCCAGAAGTGATTGACCCGATTGCGTGTACGACATCTTCTGACCTCGCCACTGTGGGAATGCTCCCTTAAGGTAGGATTCTAAGCTTCGCAGAATACTCGTTGGCAATCCCAAGCCAGACCTCGCAACCCGCACGTTCCGTAGGTACTCCCTTATGATTTCGAAGAACCTGTATCAAACCGAACTGAGCAGCAGGCTGGTTTCACTATTTGAAACGCCCTCGATCATGCGAACCTCTCGTAAAACTCGATCAAAGTCGGCAAGGCTTGCAACCCTGATGTTGGCGACGAGATCCCAGTTTCCATTCGTCGTGTGCAAGGAGCAGATTTCCGGTAGACCGCGAAGCTTCCGGATTACCTGCGTGGTCGATTTGCCCACGACCTCCACCATCATGATGGCGTGAACGGTGCCGCTCTCGTAGTCTTCGCGAACGCGCACCGTAAAACCCAAAAGTGTTCCTGATGCGATGAGACGATCAAGCCTGTTCTGAACTGTTCCTCTCGCGACGCCGAGCGCCTCCGAAAGCTTGGAAAGCGAGGCACGTCCGTCCGTCCGCAGATGCGCGATGAGGCGCTTGTCGAGATCGTCTGGAATGTATTTGGCGGTTTCCTGCATTTTGGTCCCCAACATACATGGGCTCCCAGGGGCGTCAGATCTTGAAGCATTGACGATCTGGTATCACGATGGTGACCCGGAATCATTAGGCCAGAACGACTAATCACCCAATGTTTTTCTTCGACCTAGACTATGCAGTCGCCTTTCGCGGCAGCAGCGACGACCTGTTTGATGTCCACAACCATTGCTGCTCGGCCAGGTCGATGGTCGCACCATGTGATCGCCAAAGGAGCCGCGTCGCATTGAATTCGCTGGCCGCCAACTTGAAGCCTTTACTGATCCGCGTGGCGCGGGATTCGATGCTCCGGCGAATAGCCCAGCGGAGGCACTAGCGTGCTCACCGATGCCCTCACCAATTGTCGTTACGGCAGCCTAGCGCATCAATCCGCAGCGGGAAAATCTAGGCCGCAAACTCATAAACGGGGTTTTGTAAGCGAGCGGATGATGATTCAATGAGGCCTGATTTGGAGGCCTCGCGTGACCCGGCGTCGTTTCGACCTGACAGATTTCGAATGGGCGATTATTCAGCTCTTATTGCCGAACAAGAGTCGCGGCGTACCTCGGGTCGATGACCGGCGGGTGATCAACGGCATTTTGTGGCGGTTCCGCACAGGCTCGCCTTGGGCGGACGTACCGGAGCGATATGGGCCTTACACCACGTGCTACAACCGCTTCGTGCGATGGAGAAAAGCGGGTGTTTGGGATCATGTCTTGCGCGAGATCGCAAAAGCCTTCGACGGCGACATTGTCATGATCGACAGTTCCTGTGTCCGCGTTCATCAGCACGCGGCCACGGGAAAAAGGGGGATCGAGACAATGGCTGCATGGGACGTTCCCGCGGCGGCCTGACGACGAAAATCCACGCGGTCGTCGACGCCGACGGCAGACCGATCAGCCTTGATCTGACAGCGGGGCAAGCCCACGATATCAGGATGGCAGAACCGATGCTGCAGGACATGCGCGAAGGCGCGATCCTCCTTGCTGACCGCGCCTACGACACCAATGCCTTGCGAGACTTGGCCAAAGAAAAACGGGCTTGGGCCAACATTCCGGCAAAACGGAACCGCAAGGCCAGCTTTCCTTTCAGCGCATGGGTCTATCGCCAACGCAATCTGATCGAACGCTTCTTCAACAAACTCAAACAGTTCCGCGGCATCGCAACCAGATACGACAAAGACCCGCGCAACTTTCTCGCCGCCATCAAGCTGGCTGCAACGCGCATCTGGATCAGGTCGTTATGAGTCTATGCCCTAGGATGTGGACCCAAACAAAAGACTGATTCTGCTCGCATTTTTGTTTCTCGATTGAGTCGAGGAGGATCAAAGCTATGACGAAGTCATTGTTCTGGCTTTCAGACGAGGCGTGGAAAGCACTTGAACCGTATCTGCCCAAGAACCAGCCCGGTGCGCCTCGGGTTGATGATCGACGGGTTATCTCCGGCATATTGCATGTGCTCAAGGTGGGTTGCCGCTGGCGCGATGTGCCCGAAGTCTACGGGCCTGCCAAGACGATCTACAACCGCTATCACCGCTGGTCTCAGCGCCATGTCTGGCAACGCATCTTTGAGAAGATGGCAGCGGCTGGCCCGGTGCCGCAAGAGTTGTCCATCGATAGCACGCACATCAAGGCGCACCGTTCGGCACAGGGCTCAAAAGGGGGGCGTGGGCGCAAGCGATTGGCACGTCGCGTGGCGGAAGAACGAGCAATTGCGGCAGACCGGTCGCCTTCGCCCTGACGCCGGGAAACATCGCCGACATCAAGATGGCTATTCCTCTGCTGGAGGCAATCCGGCCGACAAAGCGTCTTCTGGCAGACAAAGCTTACGATGCCGACAGCCTGCGGGATTGGCTCCGTCATGCCCGGATCACCGCAGTCATCCCGTCATCGGCAGCACGGAAGACACCCTATCCACTGGACCGAAAAACATACCGCCGCAGGAACGTCATCGAGCGCCTCTTCTGTAGGCTCAAGAACTGGCGGCGCATAGCAACCCGATACGACCGCCTCGCCAGCAACTATCTTGCAGCTCTGGCTCTCGTTTCAGCAGTCATCGCTTGGAGTTGAATGAGTCCTCATCCTAGGATGTGGACCCAAACAAAAGACTGATTCTGCTCGCATTTTTGTTTCTCGATTGAGTCGAGGAGGATCAAAGCTATGACGAAGTCATTGTTCTGGCTTTCAGACGAGGCGTGGAAAGCACTTGAACCGTATCTGCCCAAGAACCAGCCCGGTGCGCCTCGGGTTGATGATCGACGGGTTATCTCCGGCATATTGCATGTGCTCAAGGTGGGTTGCCGCTGGCGCGATGTGCCCGAAGTCTACGGGCCTGCCAAGACGATCTACAACCGCTATCACCGCTGGTCTCAGCGCCATGTCTGGCAACGCATCTTTGAGAAGATGGCAGCGGCTGGCCCGGTGCCGCAAGAGTTGTCCATCGATAGCACGCACATCAAGGCGCACCGTTCGGCACAGGGCTCAAAAGGGGGGCGTGGGCGCAAGCGATTGGCACGTCGCGTGGCGGAAGAACGAGCAAAATCCATTGTTTGGCCGATGATTGCGGCAGACCGGTCGCCTTCGCCCTGACGCCGGGAAACATCGCCGACATCAAGATGGCTATTCCTCTGCTGGAGGCAATCCGGCCGACAAAGCGTCTTCTGGCAGACAAAGCTTACGATGCCGACAGCCTGCGGGATTGGCTCCGTCATGCCCGGATCACCGCAGTCATCCCGTCATCGGCAGCACGGAAGACACCCTATCCACTGGACCGAAAAACATACCGCCGCAGGAACGTCATCGAGCGCCTCTTCTGTAGGCTCAAGAACTGGCGGCGCATAGCAACCCGATACGACCGCCTCGCCAGCAACTATCTTGCAGCTCTGGCTCTCGTTTCAGCAGTCATCGCTTGGAGTTGAATGAGTCCTCATCCTAGTGTCGTATCGTTGATGCGGTTGAACAGATTGGTGAAAACAATGCTCGCGATCGACATCGTGACGTCGACAATCTGCGCATCCGTGACACCCGCCTGCTGAACTGCCGTGACCACATCGGCTGGAACCGTTCCGGTTGTTGTGAGCAGATGGTGCGTAAATTTCGCTATTGCATCATTGCGCGCATCACCCGACGGCTGCGCCTGCCGCAGCGCCAGAATGGCTTCTCGGCTCATGCCGAGTTTTTTCCCACCACAGTGTGGGCGGCCACCAATAGTTTTGCGGCCGCCTGTACCATCTTCGCTGCGAAGGCCACAGTCGTCTCGCCGCCTGAAAGAACAACGGCGGGTCGTTCGAACGGTCTGTTACGGAGCACGACCTCGCAGGCGATGGCCGCATGCACCAAAGCGACATCACGCGCTTCACCTCGACGGCGTCCGAAAGAACGTGGGGATGAACACCATCGAGGCGGCAGCGGATGTTGCGGGCTCAAGGGAACGGACGAAGAAGCGACGATCCATTGCATGTCGCGCGCAAACAAAAGGTCGTCCGGCATGGGCGTACCAGCCGCTGTAGAATTCAGATGGTTGGTCGCCGCTGAAAGAAGGATGAGGCGATAGTGATCGAGCTTTGGTCGCGGCCGCCGGGCGACTGCCTTTGAGGGAGGAGAGGTGCTCGCGGAAATTCATCGCGGCGATCGGCGCAACCGGAGGCAAGAGGGCTTTCGTTGACCGCAGTCTCGTCTTCCGCCCGCGCTTGCCCTCGGCAAATTCCTTCATGCCTGCGCAGCCGGCCACCGAATCTTTCGATCTCTAGACGTTTGGAGTGCCAATTGATCCGTGCGGCCATGCTGTTGAGCAGGCGGGGCATTCATGGTTCGGTGTTCGAGGAGTAGGTTCACGACATCAACTGGAGTGAACGAAATGTCATCACCTGCAATCGTCAAAATAGACCAGAGCAATTTCCAAGCAGAGGTTTTCGAGGCGACGATCCCCGTCGTTGTTGATTTTGGGCCTCATGGTGCGGTCCGCGCAAGATGATCGCCCCGAGCCTCGAGGAAATAGCTAATGAACTCAATGGAGTGGTGAAGGTCGCCAAAATCAACGTCGACGACAACCGGGAGCTGGCCGCACGGGTGCGTTCGATCCCGACGCTGGCTGTCTTCAAGAGCGGTCAGGTTGCTAGCCTGAAAGTGGGAGCCGCTCCAAAGGCGGCACTGTCCGAATGGATTTCAACCGCTGCATAATCACCTGACGAGACTGATAATCACCCTTGTATTCTGGAGCAACGAGCTTTGGGTCAATTTTTGCCTCGGCAGTCAAGACCCTTGCTCTGCTCCAGAAGGGGCTGAGATCTGGCAGAGATAAAGCGGCGCTGATTGCTCTCGCACGAAGAGCCTTCACCCGCTGGCCGATTCCCGCCGAACAAAAAGACCTACAGCAGATCAAGGCGCGTTGGTGTCGAGCGGCCTGGGGCCATGATGTCTGGCAACGTCTGAAGCCATTCCCAGTGCAGAGGCAGCCACTAACTTGTGCGGTCTTCCCCTGATGCCGGTGATTTGACCGAAGGATGTTTGCCGGCTGGTACGTTGCAGCGGGATTCCGTTTGACGAAACACGCGGGACGGAGCCGTCATGGCCTCGGCGCTGAGCAAGTCCTCGAGGTATCGTTCGGATAGTAGACCTTCCTCGAGTACGATATCGGCAACCCGCCGGTGTTCACTCAGCGCGCGTTTCGCGATTCGCGAGGACGTCTCGTAGCCGAGCGCCGGTCCAAGCGCGGTCACCACGGCGACACTACTGTCCAGAAGGGCACGGCAACGTTCGCGATCTGCCTCAATTCCAAGGACGCACCGGCTGGTAAATGTAGACACCGCGTGAGTGAGCTGGCTTATTGCGGAAAGCACTGCATAACCTATCGTGGGCTCAAACGCGTTCAGCTGAAGCTGGCCGGCCTCTGCGCAGAGCGTAACGGTCAAGTCGTAACCGATGACCAGATAGGCAACCTGGTTTACGACCTCAGGGATGACCGGGTTGACCTTTCCCGGCATGATTGAAGAGCCCGCTTGCATGGCCGGTAATCTGATTTCTCCGATACCTCCGCGGGGTCCACTGGCGAGGAGGCGCAGGTCGTTCGCGATCTTTGAGAGCTTGACTGCAACACGCTTGAGCACGCCCGAATACAAAACAAAAGCGCCCATATCGGACGTCGCCTCGATGAGATTTGCCGCAGGAAGCAATGGTTGCCCGCTTGCTCGGGCAAGCTCTTCGATCGCAAGCGCGGCATACCGGGAATCGCAATTGATCCCTGTCCCGATCGCAGTTGCACCGAGGTTCACTTCCCGGAAGAGCGATGCCGCCTCGCGAAGACGGGCGACATCCTCTTTTATTGTCGCAAAGTATGCGTCGAACTCCTGACCCAGCGTCATTGGGACGGCGTCCTGCAACTGCGTTCGGCCAAGCTTCAGCACATCGCCGAATTCAACTGCCTTGGCCTTGAACGCATAGGAAAGCTCATCGAGTGCCCGGATCAAGGGATCGGTCGAGAGGATGATCGCCAGGCGTAGGGCGGTCGGATAGACATCGTTGGTCGACTGTGACCTATTCACGTCGTCGTTCGGATGGATCGATGTATATTTTCCCTTCGGATGTCCCAAAATCTCAAGAGCGAGATTGGCGATCACCTCGTTCGCGTTCATGTTGGTCGATGTACCGGCTCCACCCTGAACGGCATCGACCACAAACTGATCGTGGCATCTGTCACCGCGGATAATCAACTCGCAGGCTTGATCGATGCCAAGCGCCTTTCGGGGATCCAGCAGACCAAGCCTTAGATTTGCTCTCGCCGCAGCCTGCTTGACATAAGCAAGGCTTCGCACCAATTCGGGAAAATGCCCGACCGGAATGCCCGTGATCGGAAAATTTTCAACGGCGCGGAGCGTGTGGATTCCCCAATATGCGTTTGCGGGAATTTCCGCACTGCCAAGCAGGTCGGACTCGATACGGGTCGTCGGTGCTGCGACCGCGGACGAAGGGGTTGAATCAACTTTCGACTGTTTGGCGGTCATGAAAGCCCTATTTGATGTTGGGGAAGGTTTAGGATCGAGCGGCGGAACGGCCACCGTGCCAAGCGGACCAACTGACGGGATCGGCAAGAAATCGCTCGAGCTCCTGTCGATCGTCCGGGCTCAAGACATCGCCGGGCGCATACCGAAGCACGTCGCCCCAGGTTGCGAGCGAGTGGAGTTCGACACCTGATTCCACTAGGCCTTCGTCCACGCCCGGGAAGACGTCATAGAAGAAAACGGTCAAAATATCCGTCACGATTGCTCCAGCCGCACGCAGCCCCTTGATAAACCCGGCTTTGCTCGCGGCATCCGTCGTCATGTCATCCACGAGCAACACGCGCATGCCATCGACGCTGCCGCCCTCGACTTGCGCATTGCGTCCTATGCCGAGCGGTTTCTTTCGAACATAGCGAAGCGGTTGACACGTGGCTTCCGCCAACGTCGTGGCAAACGGGATGCCGGCTGTCTCGGCTCCGGCAATGATATCGCACTGCAAGCCGACTCCGTCAGAGCTGATGTATTCCGCAGCAAGTTTCGTGACTTCCCCCCTCACCGCATGTTCTGCAATGAGGCGGCGCACATCGACATAGACTGGGCTGGCCCAGCCACCTGCCAGCACGTAGGGCTGGTGGCGATTGATTCCGATCGCGCGACTCTCGAAAAGGAGTTTGGCGATCTTGGCTCCGGCCGGATCTGTCATTTCTCGATCTTTCCGATTGACCAAGCGAGGTTTTCGTCACCGCGAAAGACGACGACGTCCTGACCATCAACCTCGATCGCCGGGGGAAACCTCGAAGGACTCTTGACGAGCTCGATGGTCCCCGTGTTGGGCGGAAGCCCGTAAAAAGCCGAACCGTTGAGAGATGCGAATGCTTCAAAATTTGCCAGCGCATCTTCTTCGTCGAAAACCTGCACATAGGTCTGCAGTGCCGTGGTGCCGACAAATACCCCCGCGCAACCGCAGGCAGATTCCTTTGCACCGCGCACATGCGGTGCAGTGTCCGTACCGATGAAAAAGCTCGGCTCTCCGGACGTTGCGGCCTTCCTTAGGGCAAGCCTGTGCTGCTCACGCTTGGCGACAGGCAGGCAATAAAGGTGTGGTCGCAGACCGCCCTGAAAGAGAGATGTCCTGTTGATCGTCAGATGATGAGGGGTGACCGTGCCGGCCATTCGCGGCGCATATTCACGAACGAGAGCGACCCCTTCGCTCGTCGTCACGTGTTCCATGACGACTTTCAGCGCCGGATACTGTTCCAGAAGCGGGATCATTATTCGCTCGATAAAGCACGCTTCGCGATCGAAGATGTCAACCTCTGGATCGGTGACCTCGCCATGCACCAGCAGCGGCATCCCAATTTTTTGCATCCGATCAAGGACGGTTGCGACGAGGCGAACGTCGGTCACGCCGTGATGGGCGTTGGTTGTCGCACCAGACGGATATAGTTTGGCAGCGACCCATGCCTTCTCGGCAAAACCGCGTTCGACCTCGTCCGCCGACGTGTGATCGGTAAGATAGCAGGTCATGAGCGGCTGGAAGTCGCAGTCGGCCGGTCGAGCGGCCAATATCCGTTCCCGATATGCGATCGCATCCTCGGCTGTCGTGACCGGCGGCACCAGATTCGGCATGATTATGCCGCGGGCGAACTGGGCCGCCGTGAACGGCAGGACCGCCTTCAGCATGGCGCCATCGCGCAGATGGATATGCCAGTCGTCTGGTCGCCTGATCGTCAATCTGTCAGGCTCGATGCCGTTATCGGGAGATCTCTCGAATAAAGCCGAAATCCTCATTGTGCTGCCTCTCTGATTGCGGCCCGAAGCGTGTCGACGCCCACCAGAAAATCGTCTATGTCCATCGCTTCTTGCGGATTGTGCGATCCGTTGGCATTGCGAACGAAGATCATCGCGCTGGGAATCCCAGCATTCGCGAATACCGCGGCATCGTGGCCCGCGCCGCTCGCCATCTCTTCGCAGGAATGTCCAAGCCTGCTTGCCGCGCCTGTCAAGCGATCGATCCATGTTCGATCCATAAGTGCAGGTGCGGACGCGACCAGCCGGTCAAAAGCGAAGCGGACACCACGATCCTCTGCGACGGATGCGCATTCGGATCGGAACAGGTCATAAAATGCGTCCAGCGTTTCACGATGCTGGCTTCTCACTTCGAAGCTGAACCTGGTCGTGCCGGGGATGCGCGCAATGGCGTGTTCATCCGGTATCGTGCCGAATATGCCTGACGTCACGACGAGGTCTCTGCCGCGCTCCAGAAGCGTGCGCCAATGGCGGTCGATGTGTACCAGGAGCTCCGCGCACGCAAAAACGGCGTCGTGCCGAAGCCATCTTGGCACCGCACCGGAGTGACCGGCTTCTCCTATGCACTCGACATGGCGATGTCTCAGATTGCCTCGTATGCCGGTCACGACGCCAATCGCTTGCTGGCGGGCAATCAACACCGGCCCTTGTTCGATGTGCAACTCGAGCCACGCGGCAATCGATCCCGAATCAAGTAGCGGTTCGCCTTGGCAAACGCGGTCAATGTCGACGCCGACATCCCGCATGCAGTCCAGGAGCTTGCGGCCGCTGTCGGCCGCAGGGGCGTTCAGATCCTCCTGCGTCAACTTGCCGAACAACGCGCTCGAGCCGATATAGGCCTTGCCGAACCGCGCACTTTCCTCGCCCCGCAAGGCGAAGAGTTTTAGCGTCCGTCGAGGCTGAAAGCCTTCACGCTTGAAGGTCGCGAGAATCGCCAGGCCAGCGATCACCCCCGCAGCGCCATCGAAGTTCCCGCCCTGCGGGACCGAGTCCAGATGAGATCCGAAGGCTATGCAAGGCTCTGCGGTATCCTGTCCCGGAAGAGCGATCACCAGGTTTGCACCGCGATCGCGTTCAACGATCAAGCCAATCTCAACTGCAGCGCGTTCGATGATATCGAGGGCAAGACTTTCGCCAGGTCCGTAACTGTCTCTCGTTATTCCGACGCCATCAAAGCTCTTCTCGCGCAGCTCGTTGAACAGCGCTTCACTAAGCGCACGGTCCAGGCTCTGAGCGTTCAAGCAGGCGATTTCGCCGCCATCGCCGTTAACAGTAAGTCCAGCCGTTTGTCTCATCTTCGTTGTTTATCCGCTGCTCTCAGGCAGCAGAGGCCCGGGCCGCTCCATGGGAGCGACTTTCTCGGAACCTGCTGCCATTTGCGTGTTTCTGTGTAATGAGGCTGGCATCGACAAAACGAAATCATCTGCAGCTGCCAATCATGGTCAACTTCAGTTTATGCCAGTCTGGAACCGGTGAAGGCGGCCGTCAGTTCGCCGAGGTCATGACCGCGGCGACGAAACACCCATAGATGGTCAACCCGACAAGCGCTCCAAGAAGAAGCGCCTTGCTTGACCTCAAGTCGTTCTCGATCGTGGGCGTCCTCATCATTTCAGCGACGACGTAACCGATGCCTCGTTCCATCACAGAAGTTTCCCTTTTTAGAATAGGCTTGCGACAGGTTCTGCCGCCGCCCTCCGACATGAAAGCTACTTCGAGAGTAGCTTCAGTTGGATAGCTAAGTACGCTCGTTTACTTTTACTTTTATCAAACTTTCATGACGGGAGCCGGTGCGGTTTGCCAACACAATCCGATGACATGGATGTGCAAAAAGCAGCACCGCGCATGGGTCTGAAAGGGCTTCGAATCGGCATATCGATAGAGGAGCCACGTCTGTTCAAGAAACTGGCGCGGCGATCCCGCCGGACGGCATCAAAACGCGCAAGGCCGACTTTTCAACGGGAGCGCTGTCCCTCTGCGGCAATATTGATTTGAGGAAATGAGATCGACAGAGCGCCAAGCCAGGGTTTCGGGAGGCGCGTGAGGACGGGTGGCCCCGGGTATGCCTGAGCGTTGTTCTCAGGCATGCCCTAGTTTCAATAGGCAACGAAAGCTTTCGTCGAAAAACCGCGTTTCAGTTCGCTTGGCAAAGAGCGTCGCGGTTCGTCGCTGATGCGAGTTTAGGGTCGAAATTGTACTTGGTGAGAATTTTCTCCAGCTGGCCCAACTGCTTCAGTTTATCGACCTCAGCATCGTAGGCATCGCGAAGTGCTGTATCGCTTTTCTTGAACGCGGCTGCCGCGCACTGAATCGGCTCGCCTTTGAGATCGGAAACGAGCTCGAATTCATCTCCGCCGGCTCGTTCCATCGCTGCGCGAAGCGTCACGTCCGGGAATGCGATGACGTCAACGCGCCCACTCTTCAGAAGCTCGACAGAATTGAAAATATCGCTGACGGCCATGAGGTTGCCGCGCGAAAGACCCATTGCCAAAGCCTGCTTTTCTTCGGCCCCACCCCCGACGGTGGATATCTTGGCATTCTTGGGGGCAAGATCGGCGTAGCTGTGCAGTCCGAGCGGGTTCCCTTTCTTGACAAGGAATCCTTCACGGGTGCAGAGCAACGGCTGCGAGAATGCGACGGCCTTGCAACGCTCTGGTCGAATGAAAAGTCCGGTCGCGACGATATCGAAACGGCTTGCCATCAAACCCGGGATAAGAGCGCCCCAATCGACAGAGTTCGCCTTGATATCGCCGACGCCAAGATTCTTGAAAACCTCGCGAGAGATGTCGGGATCGGCTCCGGTCAGCGCACCGTCCGAGCCGATGATCGCGTAGGGCGGCTCGGGAGCGATACCGATCTGGACGACGCCGGCCGATTTTAGCCGCCCTATGGTGTCGTCGGCCTTTGCCGCTGTCACGGCAGATGCCGCGATTGCAATCGCTACCGACAAACAGAAGGAAATTTTAGTATTGTTCCCCATTTCCATGATTCCTTAGGCCACGATTTTAGGCCCCGCAAAGGTGTGGCATCCGATTGCTGGGGGTTTCGGTCAAGCGGCTTCCTGATGCACATGCTTCTCAATGAGGCGGAGCGCGAAGACCACTGGAATGCTGATGATAAGGTAGAGGATACCGACCACAGTAACCGGCTCGGTGTACTGATAGGTCGAGTTGCCGATATCGCGTGCGGTGCTCATAGCTTCGGGCACGGTGATCACCGCAAGAAGGGCCGTTTCCTTGAACATCAGGACCACATAGTTCCCGAGTGCCGGAACCATGGGTGGAATAGCCTGCGGAAGGATGATGCGGTGCCAAGTTTGCAGCGGACCGTAGTTCAGCGCCAAGGCCGCTTCCCATTGGCCCTTCGGCACCGCCTCAATCCCTGCCCTGTAAACCTCGGACATATAGGCAGATGAGTGCAGACCAAGCGCCAATACACCTGCCCAAACTGCCGGGATCAGGATTCCGGCGTCGGGGAGGACGTAGAAGATGAAGAACAACTGCACCAAAAGCGGGGTGCGGCGCAGAAACTCGGAGATTGACCCGCTTACCACACGCAAGAGACGATTTTCCGACCGGTTTGCGAGCGCGAACACGAGACCTACTATCAGCGCAAGCACCGACCCGCCGAGCGTTGCCTGGATTGTAACGGCGAAGCCACGAAGAAGGTCAGGCAGCACTTCAAGGGCGAAATTAAAATCGAAGCTCATATCGCTGTTACCTCATTCTTCACGACGAACGTGTCGGCGCCCCGGCTGAAATAGACCTCGAGTCGGCGGCAAACCGCTATGATCCCGGACGAAAGGATGAAGTAGACGACCAGGATCGAGAGGAATGTGGCGAAGCTGTTTCCGGTCTGTTGCCGAACGACCATTGCCTCGTAGGTGAGATCAGAGACCGTCACCAACGATACGAGCGGCGTGATCTTCAGAAGGTCGACCGTGAGATTTGCCATTGGTGCGATCGCCAGTCGCATCGCCTGGGGGACGATCACATATCGGTATTTGTCCCAGGTCGAATAGTTCAGCGCGACGCACGCCTCCCATTGGCCCCGCGGAACTGCTTTCAGCGCGCCGCGAACCACCTCCGAACCATAGCTGCCGACATTCAGTCCGATCACCGTTACAGCAGCGACGAACGGCGACAGTGTAATCCCGAGCAGTGGCAGCACGAAAAAGGCCCAGAAGAGCTGGACGTAGCAAGACGTGCCGCGAAAGATTTCAACATAGATCCCGACGATCGCCCGGATGAGCCACCATGCAGCATATCGAATGACGCCACAGAGCGTCGCCGCTACGACTGCTATGACCGCGGCGACTACCGTGATCTGAATTGTCGTTATCAGCCCTTGCAGAAGCATTGGGAGAAAAGTGTCGAACTGCCCCATCACAGCCTCCCGCTAGATACGTTGTCCGGCTGCGATGATCTTGCGCAGAAACGAGCGCGTGCGATCCTGGCTCGGGGCGGAGAAAAGTTGATCGGGCTCGCCCTCTTCGATGATGCGCCCTCCATCCATGAAGAGCACCCGGTCGGAAAACTCCTTTGCGAAGGTCATCTCGTGGGTCACCAGCAGCATGGTCATATCGGACGCCCGGCAGATCTCTCTCAGGACGTTGAGGACCTCCTCCACGAGTTCGGGATCGAGGGCCGAGGTGATTTCGTCGAAAAGCATGATCTCGGGTTTCATCGCCAGTGCGCGAGCGATCGCGACCCGTTGCTTTTGCCCGCCCGATAACTGGGCCGGGTAGTGGCTGGCGCGCTCGCGAAGGCCGACCATGTCGAGAAGTTCCAATGCTTGCGCCTCGGCTTCCTCTCGCGAGCGGCCCAGCACGATCCGCTGGGGCTGAGAAATGTTCTGCAACGCGGTCATATGCGGGAAAAGATTGAAATGCTGGAATACCATTCCAATTTTAGCGCGCTGCTGTCGCAAATGCTGCGCGGAGGCCTTTACGAGCTGGCCGCTCCGCTCTTCGTGCCATAGCGGCTTGCCGTCAATCCAGATTGATCCGCCCTGAATGGTCTCGAGCGTCATCAGGATGCGAAGGACGGTTGTCTTGCCCGAGCCGCTGGGTCCGATCAGAGAGATTTTCTCGCCCCGCTTGATACTGAGGCTTAGATCGGACAGCACCTGATGATGACCGTAGCGCTTTTCAATTGACCGAAATTCGATCTGACGGTCAGCCGTCTCCTGCGCCATCCCTTCGCGTGATGGAAATCCCGCGACTTGAGACGGACCGGTACGCCCGACAGCCTTGAT
The DNA here is from genome assembly GCF_056755115.1 of Rhizobium sp. SVR5-2C. Taxonomy (NCBI): domain Bacteria; kingdom Pseudomonadati; phylum Pseudomonadota; class Alphaproteobacteria; order Hyphomicrobiales; family Rhizobiaceae; genus Rhizobium; species Rhizobium sp. SVR5-2C. The sequence goes on from NZ_JBNDHT010000010.1 coordinate 63,436, forward strand.
CGACAGATTCGTTGTTGCGTTCATTTGAGCTTCCTAACTTCAACGTAATGGGCGAAGTCCCATGCGATAGATGAGCGCCGACAAGCGCTTCCGCGCTCGAGCAGATTTCAGCATGCAATGTCGCGATGACGAGACGGATGGTTACCTTGAACGCGTTGCGTCCACATTCGTTAAGGCCATGTTTTTGTTCCCATAATCTTATTGTTAATCAGTCTATCATTGGCTGATTTATTCTTACATTCAAATTGATAGGGCCAAAAGTTTGAGAGAGGTAAAACTAAAGACGCCGATCATGCGCCGTTTGATAGAGGCACCGAAGGGCCGGCGATTGCCGGCCCTTCGGTAGGGTTTGTCGAGCAACTGCGTGGGGCGATCCGGCTGCAAAACTACGCGCTGAAAAGTATTCCCCGGCCGGCGACCTGATCGGCCAAACCTGCATGCCGCAGGCAGTCCCAAGCGAGTGCCTGATTGCTCGTTACAACAGGTTTGCCAAGCTTTTGCTCCAATGGAGCTATTGCGTCACAGGTTCTGAGCCCCGTACATGAGATGAACAGGGCGTCACTCATCGGATCCATCGCCGAAACCCCGGCTTGTATGAGACTAACCGTACTGACGGCATTCATCGCGGCTTCGTCTTGCAGGTTGTAAGTCGTGCAGCGGTCGATCTTGAAGCCTTCAGCCTCGAAATATTCAGGGATAAAATCCGCGACATCCAGTGGATAAGGCGCAAGAATTGAAATTCGGTGCGCACCGATCGCACGAAAAGCGCGACTGGCGGCGTGTATAGGTGTCGAGACGTAGCTTTCCGGACGGGTTGTCTCCAACAGGCCCGTCAGGCTGTCCGCCCCGATCACCACCGTTCCTGACGTGCAGGCGAATGCGATTGCGTCGAGCCGGGCCTCCGGCACCAGGACTTGGCAGGCACCGCTCAGGTGCTTCGCCATATCTCCCAGAGCATGCCTGGACACTTTTGCTGCCATCGCGATCCGCGTCGTAAAGAGCCGGACACCCTTCACCGGCTCCAGATACGTCCTGAGATCCCCTTCGCATGCCAGATCATTGGCCAGCAGAATGACACCGATGGAGACGCGATTATCGGCCTCGGCTGAGTTCGCAGTTGCGGCATTCCAATCGTACATGTCTCTTGGCTTCATGCTTTCTCCTCCAGTGATCTTCGTTCCGCCGTCGTTCACAGTGGTTCCTGCGGTCGCTATGCGTCTTCGCATGCCATATCCTGCGCGATCGATCTGCTCACCGCTTCCAGAATCCGAATCTGCTCGGATGCATCGACGCTTGCAGCCTTGTTCAGAGAGCGCAGATGACGATCAAACAGCCGGAAGTCTTTTTCGCAATCCGCTGCCGTCATCGGAAGCCCATGGCTGGACTCGTAGATGCGCTGGGCCAGTATGCCGAGGATCAGATATCCGGCCGCCCCCCGCTCGTCGTTTCGGGCGGCATTGAAGGCCGTTTCAGCAGCACGCTTGTAACCGTCGAGGCCGCCGGCCTGCTGCTGAACAAGATCAGCTAGATGTTGAAACATATCGCGTCTCCCTTCGAGATGGGGCTAAAAAGAAAACTCCCCGCCATCGGCGGGGAGCAGTTTCGCAACTTCGGTCAATTAAAGGTCGAGAACGAGCCGTGCTGATTTTGCACGCGAGCAGCAAATCATCATTGTCGATCCTGAAGCCTTCTCGGCTGCCGACAGGCAGCTGTCCTTGTGATCGGGAATACCTTCCAGGACCGATGTCTGGCATGTCCCGCAAATCCCCGATTGGCAGCCGAATTCCACGTCGAAACCAGCATCCAGCAGCGTCTCCAGAATGCTCGAATCCCTGGCAATCTTGAACGTCTGGCCCGAACGGGCGAGGACGACCTCGAATTCGCCCGCCGCCGCATCGGGCGCAAGCTTTCCGAAGCTTTCAAAATGAACGCACTCCTCCGGAAGACCGGCCGCGACCTGCCTGAACTCGGCCAGCATCGGCGCGGGCCCGCAGGCGTAGAAGTCCACGCTTTTCCCGGCATAGGAACCGATGGTCGCCTTCAGATCCAGCCACTGACCAAGGTTGCTGTGGAATAGTTTGATCGTCGCGCCTGTTTCAGCAGCGAGATGCTCGATCTCAGTAAGATAGACCGCATCCTCCGGCGTCCTGCAGGCGTAGAAGAGTTCCCACTGCGAACGAGCTTGGGAGAGCTGCTGTATCATCGACCATATCGGGGTTATGCCGATACCACCTGCAAGAAGAACCGAGTGTGACGCCGCTTCCCGGATGGCAAACGCGTTTCGGGGCTTGCTGACGTGCACCCGGTGACCAACCTTGAGATTGTCATGAACAAACGCCGAGCCCCCGCAGCTCGCTGGATCTTTTTTGACTGCGATAACGTAGCGATGGCTCTCGCCCGGCCGGTTGGTCAGGGAGTAGCTGCGCGTCAGGTCAGGAGACAGCGTGATGTCAATGTGAGAGCCGGCGGCAAATGCTTCGAATTGTCCGCCGAGCGTGGGCGTCAGCTCGACTTCGAGCACGTCCCTCGACAGGGGAAACGTTCGGGCAACAATTGCCTCAGTGCCGAGAAGCGGCATCGGATCAGACGGCTTTTTCAGTGTCATCTGCATGACTGCCCACCTCCCGGGTTGCCCATTCCTCGCTTCCCATGCCCGTCCGGTCGATGTCAACCGAACGCTGTTCGGCAATCGAAGTGAGAACTGCTTCTGCGACTGCGATAATGTCACTGCCTTCATCGATCCCGATCTCCGGTTTCCGCGGCTTCCGGATCGCCGCCGCAAAATCAGCCAGCGCTGCACCCACGCCATAGGTCAGCGGGTTTGTTGGATCTGATATTGGCACAGGCTCGAAGCTCCCTTTGGGAAGGAATCGTGCCCGTTCCTCCGGGCTCACACTGGCGATATATGTTGATGTCATTTCCTCGAGAGGGGTTGCGGTCCCATCGACCACGAATTCCCCGTCCTGCCACGCATGCCAGCATCGGCTGACTGCCGTTCCGTGAGTTGCCGTAAACCGGCGGCGGATAAGCTCCACGTTGGTCGTCGAGTCGACGAACGCCACTTGCGAAACCATCCCTGATGCGAACTGCATCTGGATAAGCGTTCGATTGTGGATGCCGCCGATAGACCGCTCGGTGGCGGCGACGGAGACGATCGGACCAAACCAAAATTGCTGAAGATCGAATTCATGAACGCCGAGTTCGAAGACGTGGTAGGAGCCCGCCTTCGATGGTTCCCGGTACCAATTGGCGCCTTTCACGATACGGTCTCCGACCTTATAGCTTTCGTCGGGAGAGGCCACGCGGTGGACGAACATCGAGAGTGGCGTACCAAACCTTTGCTGGGCGACAAGCGACCCAAACGCTCTGTTCGAGGGAATTCGCCGGTAATTTTCTGACACAGCCAGAACGCGATTGGAGCGTTCCGCGGCCTTGCGCAGCATGGAGGCAGCCAAACCGGAAATCGCCAGCGGCTTTTCGATTATCGTATGCTTTCCGGCCAACAATGACGCGGAACCGACGATATGATGCAGCCAGGTTGGCAGGACGACGGAGACCGCATCGATGGTGTGATCTTGCAGGACGCACTCGTAATTTGTGGCCGCCGCCACAGATTGGTGCCCAATCGCTTCCGAATGTAGCGCCAGCTCCCTGGCTCGCGCTTCATTGATGTCGCAGACGGCTACGAGCTCAAAGTCCGCCAGTCCACGCTTCCTGACTTCGGCCAGCGCCACCGAGTGACGCAGTCCCATACTTCCACAACCGATTATGGCGATACGCATAGTAGTCCTTTTCAATGAACCGCCCTGGCACGATTACTTCGTGCGCGGCGGCGTCTGGGTCCGCACGTCAATGGCAGACTTCCTAGTGACACGAGCATCTCGGCTGTAGCCGAAGCCGGTCCACCGAAAGCGGGAATTCCTGGGCCTTTTCGAAGGCCTGAAGCAGGTGCGGGAGTGCGGCTTTGTTCTGATCCGCGACCTGGTCCCACTCCGGTTGAAGCCGAGCGCGCGCCTCCTCGGCCGCCGCTTCGAGCGCGCGGGACGGATGATGGAGGAGCTCGCCTTTGCGTACGAGGATTTCACCCGCGACAATCACAGTATCGATTGCCTGGCCGGTCTCGCCGTACACAAGTTGGTTCAAGGCGCTGTTGAGTGGGCGATATGCCGGCGCGCTCAGATCGACAAGGAGGAGGTCAGCCTGAAACCCTTCCTTGATCCGCCCTACTTTGCCTTCGAGGCCCAAAGCACGAGCGCCGCCGATCGTGGCGGCTTTGAACGCCTCCTGAGCCGCACCTGTTTCCCCGGCCTTGGATTGCATTGCCCAATAGAGCGCAAAGAGCTTCATGGACTGAAAGATGCTTTGCGCGTCGTTACCGCTGCAGTTATCGCAACCCAATGCAACCGTAGCTCCGCAGTCCACATATCCCCGTATCGGTGCGAAACCATTGAGCAGCTTCAGGTTGCTCGCGGGGTTGAAAACAAAATTGGCTTTCGCGGCGCCGAAACGCTCCAATTCCTGCTCGTCGATCCACACCCCATGGGCGATCGTCAATTTTGGGCCAAGCAAGTCGAACCGCTCGAGATAGTCCAGGTAAGAGCCGCGATCATATTTGGTGCGGGCAAGCACGGCCTGATTGCGTGCCTCATACATATGGGTGAAGACTTGCATCCCACTCGCGGACGCCAGATTTGCCACCCAGGAAAGCAGCTGCCCAGAACATCTCTGTGGTGCGGACGGCGCCAAGGCCCACGTCAGCCGGTCACCGCTGATGCTGCTCGCCGACGACTCGATAAGGTGCTGCAGTTCGCTGATTCCGCCAGGAACCGAAGAAAATCGCTGCCTCAATCCTGGTTCCAGCTCGTCCCAATATGCGACCGTATCAACGGGTGCTCGATCCGTTATCTGAAGTCCTAAAGAAATCCTCACGCCGCAGCTGCGATATGCATCAACAATCGCATCAACATGAGCCCGGTCCGCATTTACGACCGTGACCATGTCCTGCATCGTGGTCACGCCGTTTGCCAGGCAGTCGGCTGCTCCAAGCAAGGTCCGCAAGCGGACGTCTTCTGCCGTGGCGTGGCTGTAGTTCGCCGGCGAACTGAAAAGCCCCCATATGTCGAGCGGCATTTGCTCGAAGAGGCCCCGGAGCAAAATATCATGAGAATGGTAGTGGGCATTTACCAACCCGGGGACGAGCAGCATTCCCGACGCGTCCAGACGCTTGACGTCGCCACGGTGCAATGCCTGCTGTTTGGCGTCCGCGCCGATGGCAACAAAATTTCCGTCATCGACGAGAACATCCGCGACCGGAGGATGATCGACGTCACCGTCCAAATCGAAAAGGCGTCCACCCGAGATGTAGAGAGCAGCCATCGTTTTCTCCGCGAGAACGAGTGTCGCCATTGTGACGAGGCTCGTCGGTGTCTTGCCCTCAGCTTCGCTCAAAATATCGCTTTAACAAATCATCATTTCATGGCATCTCAGTTTGAGAAATCACAAAGCAAGGGGTTCCTCTCAGATGGCTAGGATCGCTGATGTGGATATTCGCCTGCTGCGCGTTTTCCGCGCTGTAGTCGAAGCAGGAGGCTTCGCTGCCGCTCAAACGGTTCTCGACACGTCGACCTCGACAATCAGCCTGCATATGACGGAGTTGGAGAAACGGATCGGTTTTACGCTTTGCCATCGTGGCCGGAGCGGGTTCAGCCTCACTGATCGCGGATATCTCGTCTACGACCATGCCAAACGCATGCTCAACGCGCTGGACGACCATTTCGACAGCATTGTCACCCTTCGCAGGCGTTTGACCGGCAAGGTCCGGCTCGGGATTGTCGATTCCCTGGTTTCCCACCCTCAATCGCCGCTCGTCAGGGCACTGCAGAAATTCAACAAACTTGACAACGATGTCGAACTGCAGCTCACCGTCGGCGATCGCTCGGAGCTGGAACGCAAGGTTCTGGCGAATGAACTTCATGCAGCCATCAGCCCATTTGTCCGCCCTATAGCCGGCCTGGATTTCCATCGGCTCATGGTCGAGCGTCACAAGCTTTACTGTGGGATAAATCACCCGCTTTTCGGACGCACGGACGTCGTCGGCAAAGCGCTATCGACCTTTCCCTTTATCCTGAGAAGCCATCACGGAAGAGCCGATGAAGAGCGCTTCATGGGAATGAATATCCGGGCGACCGCAAACAACATGGAAGCCATGCTGACGCTGCTTCTGACCGGCGAATATATAGGTCTCCTGCCGGACCACCTAGCGGATACCTGGGTACAAAAAAGTGAACTGTGGGAGCTCAATGCTCCTGATCTCGAACAGGTCTCACATCATTCATTGGTCGTTGCCAGCAAGCTGGATATCTCGACCGCAGCTGCGACGCTCATTCCCCAGATTCTGTCAGAGATAAATCCCGTGGCTATGGCCAAGGCATAAGGAAAGGCCGAGGCACTGGCCTCGGCCTTGGAATATCATTTGGTCATAGACGCCAGATACTGGGCGAATTCGAAGTTCGGCCTCTCGAGATGGGAGAGGTGGCCGGGCGCCGATTGGGACCCGACCAGTCCGCGATATACCTTTTCGGTGCAGCCCTTGTCCTCGACGTTCACATGATCAAGGAGTTCTTTCAGCGCTGCGAAATGACGATTTGAATCTTCGTCTTCGAGGAATTCGGGTGACAGCCCGCCGCCGTAGATCATATCAACCTCGCCGGGCGAGCGGGGATGCAGCGCGAGATACCAGAAATAGCCGGGTGACAGTGAGATAAACAGCCCCGGATAAATCGACAGCAGATAGGTACGGCGGCGGTCGTCACCGGAAAGCCGGTGATTGTTCGGGTGAGCCAGGGCGAGATATTGATCGTCGCTCTTCAGAGCCCAATGATAATTGAATGTCGGGAAACCGGCCGGGCAATCCATCTGCTCCAGCGACACCTGGCCGCCGATCGTCTCCCGATGACACATTGGGAGGTGGTAGCTCTCCATGAAATTCTCGGCGAGAACCTTCCAGTTCGTATTCCAAACATGCGTCTCGCGGAAACTCTCGACATAGTTTTCCATGCCGTAATGGCCGACCAGCCGGCTTACATCTTTCAACCGCTCCGATGGCGATTCGATGTCGGGATTGAGCGTTATCATGATCCAGCCAAGCCAGTCTTCACACCTGAATTGGGGAAGTTTGTAGTCCTCCTTGCAGAAGCCAGCGTTAAGACCCATTCCGGCGGCGCCGCGCAGCTCACCGGTCAGATTGTAGGTCCATGCGTGATAGGGACATACGATCGCTTTGACATTACCCGCGCCTTCAAGAAGGGTCGACATGCGGTGAAGGCACACATTTGACATCGCGCGAAGCTTCCCCTCGCGATCCCGGATGACAATTACCGGCGTTCCTGCAACGGACATCGTGATATAGTCGCCCGGCTTGGAGATCGACGACGATCGTCCGGCGCAGATCCAGTCCTTAGAGAAAATGCGCTCCAGCTCAAGCTTCATGAAATCCGGCGACGTGTAGACGCTGCGGGGCATCGCCCTTGCCTGCTCGAACGGTACGGAAACGTTGGCAACAAGCTCGGCGGTGGCATCCAATTTCACATGGCTGTTCATACCTGTTCACCTCCTCTTGGAATTCTTCAATGCTTGCATCGTAAAACGGCGCTGTAGATCGTTTCAATCGGCAAACACGCGAACATCAATTTGAGGAAGTCGAAAGTATCGACCCAGAAACACCGGGAAAATTCGAACCGAGTCGTCTATGTGCGCAGAGCTGGCAAACCGTCTTTCTGCCAGCTCACAGATAGTCCCGTCGAATTCACTGCCAAGCGGTCACGATGATTTTGGTGGAAAAATCCGTGCTGTACCGAGTTGCACCAGTATCTCGAAAAACGCGAACAGCACGACGCACTTATGAATACGTCCCGAACCCGTGGGCCTTAAAAAGCAAATCTTAACGAAATCTATTTCGATACGTTGACTATACCACCCCAACCGAAGCGGCGAGCGAACAAACGGATCTGGGGCGGATAGCTTTGGCGAAGCAGGGATCTCCAAAATCTAAGAAGAGACTCGATTCCCAGCTCTTGAAAGGGTTCGAACCATCGACCACGCGATCCCTCGTGTGGCATATCGTTGATTTATGGAACTAAATTGTTGATTATCTAATTATGTTGGCAAGAGGTGCCCGCCGTGCAGCGGCTAACGAGGTGAGTCACCCCGGAAGGAGTGTATGCAAAGCGCCGGTTACGCCACTATGAAATCGTAGCGGCCGAATTTTCCGTCGCTCGTCGCCCTAACATCGAGCAATAAGGCTGCGTTGAATATGCGGTCACGTTCATTGTCCGGCTCACCGGGAAAATAGAGCTGCGTGGTCAGGACGTTCCCCCCGGGCCGTTGGACTTTCAGGTGGTAATGCCGGGTGCGACCAGAATAGACCCCTGGCACGATCGTCTCGAACCACCATTTGCCTTCAACATCGTTGAATTGATGTCCGCGGAGTTTGTATCCGCTGTTGTCAGGTGCCGGTCTCATTGGCATGCCATAACTCGATCAACGCTTTTGCCACGGGCTGGCAGTTCTCGGTCAGCACGTAACCCGCAAGCGTCATCCTTTCGCCGCCCGGTGCACCGCTCGCCAAGTTCTGTTTTTCAGGGCTCTTCGGGGTGAAATACGGGCCTTCGGTCTGCGCTGGCGTCAGATGGTCGTCATCATCGCAAGTAGGCGTAAGCGACAGCTGCGCAGGAGCGCCAGCCGCATGGGCGAGTCTCGGCAGCACAATCGGCGTGGCAACGAAGCCGATAAGGAAATGCCGCCGGGTCGGCATGGCGCGGTATCTCCCGAACATGGAAACGAAGATCCTTGCGGCTCCAGTGGGCAGAAGTGGGGCGGACGCTCATTGAGCTTGTCGCAAATTTTCGTGGTTAACCGCATGTTGACCATCGGGACCGGGCCGAGACACTCCAGGACCCTAATCGCTTCTTCGCCGTACTCCGATACGGCGGACCGAGACCTCCCATCCCATATCGTCCATGATGGCCAAGACAGGTCAGTGATATGAGGCTCGGGATCGCGGTTGGCAATGCGGCGGAAGTGCAAAACGAGCAGTCCGTCGGCCCTGACCTCAATCGTGGCCTTTGGACGCCCGTCCCGATCGCGGATCGAGTAGTAAAAACTCGTCGGATTCGAGGCGATGGCGTAGTGCTGCACTGCATACAGTAGTTAGACTATCCTGTCCTTTGGAATAATGCGCTCTCCGTCTCAACCCCAACAAAGACTGCCCGAGATCGACGGCAGCGGGCCGAGTTGTGGTTCAAAATACCGGAGCTATTTTTTTGAGCTCCGCAGGAAGGCTCGGTTGCATGCTGGCTCTCATTTATTCAAGAAGAATCAAACGAAAACCGGATGTAGCTTGTCGAAAACCATATGGGTTAGTTCGTCGCAACAACCTCGGGTAAGGCGTGCAAGTCCGAGACCGCTTGACTCTTAAGGCGTTGCACTAGCTCCCAGCGAATAGGGGAGTCGAAAAGAAGGATGGGAACATGTTGAACCTTGAGGAAGCGAGCAAGAAGAGTAGGGAAACAATGGATGTCATGGTCCGGAACTATTTCGATGCAGCGAAAGGCTTTACCGATGTGGCGAAGAGCTTTGAGGCGATAGCAGATGAAGCCGCCGATTACTCCAAGAAATCGGTGAGGGATTTTGTCGAGCACGCCGAGTCATTGTCCGAGGCCAAGAGCTTCGAAAAGGCGCTTCAATTGCAGACCGGCTATGCGATGTCCGCCTTTCAGGACCTCATTTCAGAGATGATGAAAGTCGGCGGAATGTACGCCGATCTTGCCACGGTTGCCTCCCAGCGCACCGAAGAACAGGTCGCTACTGCCACCAAGAGTTCGGCCAAGACTGTGACATCTCACTGAGCGACCGGAAGGAAGGCGGAGGATGCGGGCCCATAACCCGCGATCTTCACTGGGGAACCGCTTATGCAGTGGTGTAGGTCGGCAGAGACAAAGACCTTCCGATTCTAGGCACTTTTTGGAGGAGCCATGCAACGGGGGCAAGTTCACCTCACCGGCGTAATGGAGACGCTGCTGATAACGCTTCTGGCCAAGGCAGAAGAAAGCTCCATGGCGGATTCCGTGCTTTGCGACCGCTTTGCCGCAGATGCACTGCGGCGTATCGACCAGGACAGTCGGCACTTGAGGGTTGGCCACGATATGGCCATCGGCATCGCTTTGCGCGCCCACATCCTCGATCGATGGACGGAAGCGTTCCTTAGGCGCTGCCCGGACGCGACCGTTCTCCATCTCGGCTGTGGTCTCGACAGTCGTTTCTTCCGGATCGATCCCGGACCAGAAGTTCGCTGGTTCGAGATTGATTTTCCCGACGTCATCGCCTTGCGTCGCCAGATATACCCGGATGGTGTGGGCTGTGCGCCAATTGCCTGCTCGATAGTCGAGAGAGGCTGGATTTATGAACTTCCCGCCGACAGGTCGACGATGGTTGTTGCCGAGGGCGTCCTTCCTTATCTGGAGGAACACCAGGTTCTTCAGCTTCTGCGGCGGATAGCCCGCCATTTTCCCTCAGGGGAGATAGCCTTCGATGCCTATGGCAGTTTTGCAATCCAATTACTGCGCTTCAATCCGGCGATCCGCGCCACCGGTGCCCGTCTCCACTGGGCGCTCGATGACCCGGCCGAGGTGGAGCGGCAGGTTTCGGGGCTGAGGCTCATCGAGGACCATTCGGACTGGGACATGGATCAGGTGGCGCGAATGTCATCGGCGGCCCAAATCACGCTACAGCTCTTCAGCACCATTTTGACCCCCTATGGCATGGGCCGCCTGCTTCGATATGGGTTCTAGCACCAACGACCGAGCCGCCGATATCACGTTGACCCATCTTCGAGGCGCGGCCGTGTTGCAAACCGTCCTGCGCCGGTCGTCATATACTCCTTTACATCGACGTTAAATCGGATCAGAGGGGTGAGAACGAATGATCGATTCATCATCAAGTTCAGGTGTTGGGGCTATACCGTAAAGATAAAGGCCAGTGACCTCTTTTGCTGTCGGAAGGGACATGATTTTCTCCTGATTTATTTACGCAGGTGGAGTCCAGTCGTTGACGCAATTTGGCGCATAGAAATATCCGGTCGAAATAATATTCGGCTTTTGGGCTAGCCACGGATTTTCGTACTTGATTAATAAGTGTTTTCTCCCTGTCATCTTTTCTAGAAATGTCGCGGGACGATATTCATCTCCCGATGCTGCCCATTCTGGGACGACCGAATATCGACTTCTAACGCCCATGTTTGATTTGGCGTTTTCGGCAAGAAATGCTTCTAATTCGGCTACCGTCGCGGGGCGCCATCGCCATACCTGGACACCGTCTGTACAAAGGCCGGCATAGTTTGCGCCGCCTTTCAGCATCAAAGCTGTTCCAGCGACCAAGAGCACGACTGCAATCAAAGTTTTTTTCGTCATTGCGATTTGCCGAGATTGACCACAAATATATCTTTTGATCGTAGTCCGTCCGATCGACGAAAGTTCCGGGGGCCTCGCTCCCGCAATCGGATGTGTTTTGGCTCTCACAGCTGTTCAGCGCGGCCGGGCAACCAATGTGCGGTCCAGCCAACGAGGAAGAAAAATTTAGGCGGCCAAGAGCCAAAAAAAGCTACGCGCCCGAAGAAACGGGGCCCACGGCGAAACCTCTTGCCGTAAGGCGTAAGGCTGGATTGAGTTCCGATATTCTGTCATGACGCCCCCACGCCGTCTGACGTTCACCCTACCCTGCAGATTTCGACGTTTAAAATCACATCATGTGCGTGCATAGAAAGAGAATTTTCGGCACTTCCACAACCCCGCAATTTCTATGGAAATAAAAAACGGAATAGTAGGGCAGAGGGAATTACACCCGCTAAACTACCCACGCTTCCCACTCCCGGCGACGCCGTGAATTCGATGGCAAGTGTGCGCCAAAGGCGGACCCACCATTCAAGCTTGAATGATAGGGATATCACGACCGACCCCTTCAGCCCACGACATCCCAAACCATACGGCGGAGTCCGGTTCCTTGCTCCAATCGATCAGGGCGCCGAGCGCCGAGATCACCGATCCCCGAGGCATTCCGGTCGCAACGATATCGTCGGTCGCCTCATCGACGATGCTCGCTATATTCCGGACAACCCCCTCGAAGTCCGGCTCGCCCGCGCATCCGCCAAAAAAGACAAGGGTGTTGCGCCGTGGACGCAAATCGGCCTGATGAAGCAACTGAACGAGGCGACGTCCGACCATCGGATCATTGCCGTGCCTGTCGTAGGTGCGCTGATAGGCGTGCCATACCGGAGCAAACCCCGGTGGTTCGGGCCAAAGCCGTAAACTATCGTAGTCGTCATCTGATAAAATGACGCGTCCGCCCGGTCGCACCGCGGACCATATTACGCACAAGCAGCAGCGGATCAGGCAGGTGCTCAAGCACGAACCGCGCATGCGCAACGTCGAGCTGGCCAAGTTCTTCGTCCCTTAGAGGCGGAGCAAGCACATCGCTCTGCCTCATTTCCAGCAACGCCAGCTCGCCATCGACACTGGCCTGTCGCACAACCTCCGCTATCTGATCGGGGCTGCGCTCCAGGGCCAGAACAGGGACACCCGTGGCGCGCGCCATCATCCTCGAAAACTGCCCTAACCCAGCGCCGAAATCGATTACCCGTTCGCCAATGACAAGCTGTGCAGCGTCGATACATCGTTTGTTGAGACGCATGTTTAGGGCCGTTAGCCGCTGTTGCTCGGCTTCACTCGATCCATGCGTATAGTGCGATGACGACATTCACTGGCCCCTACAAGGTGAATGACCGAACAAGCCTCTCATAATGCACGTCGGAGTCAAGATAGGCGGCCGCTTAGGGCCGGAAGCGGTCATCCGACGATGTCGCCTTCGCGCCATGAGCTGCCACCAGCAGGCTGGCGGGCGCACTGTACCCCATGCCCCTCTTGCCGCAGTTTGCGTGGGCCTTCGCATTTTCGAAGACGATGGTCGAGCCGCGCCAGACGCCGACATCTGTCGCAGCGTGCGAGTGAACTGCAGACAATGGGAGCCTCAGTAGCCCCTTATTTCCTTAAGTGCGTCCTTGGCGTAGCTACCGACGGAACTCTCGCGCTCGATCGCCACTAGCGCGGGAACCGCAGACTTGGCCGCAGGTCCGATCTTTCTCAACGACTGCACGGCCTCCTCACGGACCCCGACGTCTTCGAGCAGCACAATCAGGGCTGGCACGGCTTCTGCGGCCGCCGGTCCAAACCAACCCAAACGCTTTGCGGCGTTTCGCCGGCTAGCAGGATCGCCCCTGGTGAGTTGAGCTGTGAGGCTCGAAACGGTCACGTCCAGCGGCAAGGCAGCAACGCGAACACCGTCAAGCAGACGCTCCCGCACCCCTTTGTATTCAGGTGCCCATCGAATGGGGAACTTATAGTCGCGTGCGAGGCCCTCGAGAGCAGCCTGGTCTGTTCCCGGCCGCCACATCAGCAGCTTGCGCCTTGCCTCGTCCCGGCGACCGAGGCCAACAAGTACGGATGCGAACGGCGGCATGAGGGCGGTTGCGTTCGGGTTCTTCTTGGCCCCCTGGTCGAAAACCTCAGCCGCCCGCTCCAGGTCGTTTGCGGCAAATAGCGCAACGCCATGGGCAAGAACATAATGGCTTGGGAAGTTCGGATTGAGGCGAAGCGCTTTCAGGACATAATCCAGGGCCTCGCTCGGCTTACCTGAAGCCGTGAGGGCCCAAGCCATTGCGATTTGCGCTTCGGGATCGTTAGGATCGAGTTCAATCGCCCGGCCGGCTTCGCGGCGCGCATCTTCCCCAAAACGCAGACGGTCCAGCGCTTGGGCCGTGTATCCGAGAGCCGTCGGGTATCTCATGGCTTTGTCCAGTTGCAGCTGACCTTGCCACACGATCCTGTGCGGCGGTACTCCAAACCGCTGATTCCAAATATATTCGTCGTCTCTGAAGAGAGCCTCCTCGTACCAGTCGTAGTCTTCGACCCTGAAGTAGACCAAAGCGAGCGCGGCGTAGGCGCGTCCGTACTCGGGATCGAGTTGAATTGCTCTCTTGAGCGGCGCGACGGCCGCTGCGTTGTCATTGGCGTTGAAGCGAAGATAGAGGCTCCAACCCTCGTCGAATGCCTCTTTCGCCCGCAGGCTGTCCGTCCTGCCGCGGGCGATCTCCATCCTCTCATTTCCGGTCAGATTGACTTCCAGCGCCTCGACAATCCTGGTTACGAATGCGTCCTGAACACCGAAAACGTCGGCAACGTTGCCGTCAAAACGATCGGCCCACACATGGCCTCCGGTGAGCGCGTCAACCAACTGGGCATTGACGCGGAGCCGATCTCCCGCACGTTGAACGCTGCCCTCAAGAACGTATCGCACGCCCAGCTCTTCAGCGACCTGGCTTACAGTCACTGGCTTGCCCTGATATGCGAATGTCGAGTTTCGGGCGACGACGAAGAGACCGGAAATCTTCGACAGGTCGGTGATCAAGCTGTCTGTCATACCGTCGGCAAAATGCTGCTGCCCCGCTTCGCCGGACATGTCGGTGAATGGCATGACCGCAATGGATGGCTTGTCGGGCAAAGGGAATTCCATCCGTGTCCTTGAGGCCACCTCGACATGTGGTGCGCGAGAGCCGCTCCAGAAAACCACGCTTCCGACTGCCAGCACCAGAGCTGCTGCGGCCAACGAGAGCCAGAACCATGAACGATAAGGCTTGCCCCGTGTCCAGGCGGCCGTGGTTCGGGGATGATCGCCAAGGCGGATTCGATAGAGGCGAACGGGCTTTTCGATGTTCTTGACTTGCTGCTCACCCACGAAATCGAACGCGTAGTCCAGCTTTCTCTCGACGTGGTCGTACGCCGTTCCCGAAATCAGAACCCCTCCCGGATCAGCCAATCCCTCGAGTCTTGCTGCGACATTCACGCCGTCGCCATAGATATCCTGTCCTTCGACGATAATGTCACCAAGGTTGACACCGATGCGAAACTTGAGCCGTTTGTCAGCGGGTAGCTCCTCATTGCATTCGGCCATGGCTTGCTGGATTTCGACGGCGCACCTGACAGCGTCAACCACGCTGGGAAACTCGATCAGTGCGCCATCGCCCATGAGCTTGACCACCCGGCCATTGTGAGCGGAAATCTTCGGGTTGATGATGTTCTCGCGGGTGCTTCCAAGCCGCGCCAGAGTATCCGCCTCATCGATCTCCATGAGGCGACTGTAACCAGCGAGGTCAGCGGCCAGAATCGCCGCAAGCTTCCGTTGCATGAGATGCTCCGGTGTAGAACGGCGTCTGTTGCAATTATAGGGTAGTTAAGGTTCGCATCCCAGAGGATGCCGAAACTACAAAGATCGATTTTGGGGATCGCACCTACGATCTCAGCCCGATGCAAATGCCACCACATACCGAGTGAACGACTCTTCCCACCCCAAAACCTTTCGCTGATGGCCGGTCCCGCCGGTGGAGTAGCCCCCAAAAGACCGGACATGCTCAGGTTTGAGATTGCGAGCTGATGAACTCGCGCGGCGATTGATATCC